>DAMAFT010000525.1:0-3794 GCA_031995805.1 Massilia sp. | reverse complement strand
CGAGAGCCTGCCGGCCAAGCATGCGCTGTTCGTGATGGACGCCTGCTACAGCGGCCTGGGACTGACGCGCGGCGGCGCCAACGCCTCGTTCCTGCGCGATAACGCGCGCCGCCTCGGGCGCCAGATGCTGACGGCCGGCGGCGCCGACCAGCTGGTGTCGGACGGCGGCCCGAACGGCCACTCGGTATTCACCTGGACGCTGATGCAGGGCCTGGGCGGCAAGGCCGACCTCAATGGCGACGGCCTGATCACCGCGACGGAACTGGCGGCCTACGTGGCGCCGGCGGTATCGAGCGTGTCGCGCCAGACGCCGGCGTTCGGCAGCCTGCCCGGTTCGGAAGGCGGCGACTTCGTGTTCGAACTGCCGGAAGAGACCGAGTTCCTGAACACCGGCACGGCCCAGTTGTCGAACGATGCGATCGCGCTCAACAACAAGCTCGATGCGCAAACCTCCGCGCCCGCTTCCACCGTCGTCGTGAAGGACCTGCAGGGCGGCACGGCGACGATCACGGCGCCGGCGGCGGTGCCGGTCTCCAGCCGCCAGCAGGCGCAGCGCGCCAACGACCACGGCCTGCAGCGCTACAAGGAAAAGCAGTACGCCCAGGCCGAGGCGCAGTTCACCGAGGCGCTCAAGCTGCGCCCGGATTTCGCGCTGGCGGCCAACAACCTGGGCTTCGTCTACTACAAGCAGGAGCGCTATGCGGAGGCGGCGCGCTGGTTCGAGAATGCGATCCGCATGGACCCGTCGCGCGCCATCGCCTACATGAACCTGGGCGATGCGTATGCGCGCTCGGGCGACGGCGCCAAGGCGCGCGCGGCGTACAAGACCTACCTGGAGCTGGCGCCGAACGGGACGGGCGCGGCGGATGCGCGGCAGAAGATGGAGAAGCTCCAGTGATGCGTTGCGGGACCGGTCAACGGGTTGGCGCCGGTGGCGTTTACGACATGGTGCAACCAGGGGACCAACCATGGAAATGAAGACAATCAACGCCGGCAAGCTGCGCGCCATCGGCTACGACGCGCGGGCGCGCACCCTGCGCGTGGAATTCGACGACGGCAGCGCCATCGACTACGACGCCGTCGGCACCGAGACCTGGCGCAAGTTCTCGGCCGCCGGTTCGCCCTGGAGCTACTACCGCGACAACATCGAGGAAGAGTTCACCGGCCGGCGCGGCCGCGCCGGCAGCGGCGCCGCGGCGGGCAAGGCGGCCATCGATCCCGATGCGCTGCGCAAGGCCTTCGGCGGCGGCGAGCCGGACGGCGCCTGAGTCCCGACAGGGACCGCTAACACACATAAAAAAAACGCCGTCCCGGTTTCCCGGAACGGCGTCAACTCTGCAATCTGAAAAGAGATTAGACCCTACATTCCTCCAGCGATCAAGCAGATTCCTTGAGCTGGTCGAGGATCGCCGGGTTTTCCAGCGTCGACACGTCCTGGCTGATGGTCTCCCCCTTGGCCAGCACGCGCAGCAGGCGGCGCATGATCTTGCCCGAGCGGGTCTTCGGCAGGTTGTCGCCGAAGCGGATTTCCTTCGGCTTGGCGATCGGGCCGATTTCCTTGCCGACCCAGTTGCGCAGCTCGGCCGCCAGCTTCTTGGCTTCCTCGCCGCTCGGACGCGCCTGCTTGAGCACGACGAAGGCGCAGATCGCCTCGCCCGTGGTCTCGTCCGGCTTGCCGACCACGGCGGCTTCCGCCACCAGCGGGTGCGCCACCAGCGCCGACTCGATCTCCATCGTGCCCATGCGGTGACCCGAGACGTTCAGCACGTCGTCGATGCGGCCGGTGATGGTGAAGTAGCCGGTGTCCTTGTTGCGGATCGCGCCGTCGCCGGCCAGGTAGTACTTGCCGCCCAGCTCGTCCGGGTAGTAGGCGCTGCGGAAGCGGTCCGGGTTGTTCCAGATGGTGCGGATCATCGACGGCCACGGGCGCTTGACCACCAGGATGCCGCCCTGCCCGTTCGCCACGTCGGCGCCCGACTCGTCCACGATGGCGGCCATGATGCCCGGCAGCGGCAGCGTGCAGGAACCCGGCACCATCGGCGTGGCGCCCGGCAGCGGGGTGATCATGTGGCCGCCGGTCTCGGTCTGCCAGAAGGTGTCCACGATCGGGCAACGCTCCTGGCCCACATTGCGGTAGTACCACATCCAGGCTTCCGGATTGATCGGCTCGCCGACCGAGCCGAGCAGGCGCAGGCTGGACAGGTCGAAGTTCTTCGGATGCACCTTCTCGTCCAGGTCCGAGGCCTTGATCAGCGAACGGATCGCGGTCGGCGCCGTGTAGAAGATGCTGACCTTGTGCTTCTCGACGGTCTGCCAGAAGCGGCCGGCGTTCGGGAAGGTCGGCACGCCTTCGAACACCACTTGCGTGCCGCCGACGGCCAGCGGGCCGTAGGCGATATAGGTGTGGCCGGTGATCCAGCCGATGTCGGCGGTGCACCAGTACACGTCTTCTGGCTTGAGGTCGAAGGTCCACTTCATCGTCAGCGCGGCCCACAGCAGGTAGCCGCCGGTCGAATGCTGCACGCCTTTCGGGGTGCCGGTCGAGCCGGACGTATAGAGGATAAACAGCGGGTGCTCCGCATCGACCCATTCAGGTGCGCAGTCGGCCGACTGGCCCTGCACCAGTTCGTGCAGCCAGATGTCGCGGCCTTCCTTGAAATTGATGTTGCCGCCGGTGCGCTTGTAGACGATCACGTCCTTGACGGTGTCGCAACCGCCCAGGCCCAGCGCTTCGTCGACGATGGCCTTGAGCGGCAGCGCCTTGCCGCCGCGCTGCTGTTCGTCGGCCGTGATGACGGCCACGGCGCCGGCGTCGATGATGCGCTCCTGCAGCGACTTGGCGGAGAAGCCGCCGAACACCACCGAGTGGGTCGCGCCGATGCGGGCGCAGGCCTGCATCGCGGTCACGCCTTCGATCGACATCGACATGTAGATGACGACGCGGTCGCCCTTCTTGATGCCGCGCGACTTCAGGCCGTTGGCCAGCTTGCAGACGCGCTCGTGCAGTTCGCGGTAGGTGGCGCGGGTGACGGTGCCGTCGTCGGCCTCGAAGACGACGGCGGTCTTGTCGCCGTTGCCGTTCTCGATGTTGCGGTCGAGGCAGTTGTACGATACGTTCAGCTTGCCGTCCGCGAACCACTTGTAGAACGGGGCGTCCGACTCGTCGAGGGTCTGGGTGAACGGCTTGTGCCAGTCGATGTTCTCGCGCGCCAGGCGCGCCCAGAAGCCTTCGTAGTCCTGCTCGGCTTCGGCGCACAGCTTCCGGTACGCCTCCATGCCGGAGATGGTCGCCTGGGCGGCGAATTCCGCGGACGGGTTGAACACGCGGTTTTCCTGCAGGCCCTGCAGGGTCTCGTTCTCGGCCATACTAGTCTCCTTAGTAGTGCGGACCCCGGCGAATGTTCCGCGCCGCATGCGGCGCAGGAGGGGATCCTGGTAGTTTTGCCACATACCTTATGCGGTCTCGCTTACTGAGTGCTTACACAAGCGACAACGGCAAGCGACAACGGCAAGCGATGACACGGGCGCGGCCGCTCGGGCATCCCGAGGTCATTCTACCAACGTTTAGGAAACACCGAAGGGCATGCCGCCGCCGCGCGGCGGGTGTAGAATGTCGAGCTGTCTTGTCCGCAGCCGCACCCTTAGCCCCCTCTGCCCTCTGCAATGTACGAATCGCAATCCAACACCGGCGCACGGAAGCGCTCCGCCCTCGCCAATTTCATGTTCGCCAGCCGCTGGCTGCAGCTGCCGCTGTACCTGGGCCTGATCCTCGCGAACATGAAATTGGCGAGGGC
>DAMAFT010000524.1:0-3800 GCA_031995805.1 Massilia sp. | reverse complement strand
CCACGAGATCATCGTGAGCAGGCCCAGGCGCATGACCATGGCGAGCGAGAGGCCGAGGACACGTGCCTTGTCGCGCTGGTGCGGGGGGAGTTTCTCCGCCAGGATGGCGATGAAGATGAGGTTGTCGATGCCGAGGACGATCTCGAGCACGATGAGGGTAAACAGGCCGACCCATATATTGGGGTCGAGGAGCAATTCCATGGCGGGCTTGCGGTAGTTAAGGAACGGTCATTGTAGGTGACGCGACTTGCGCGCCGATGAAGGGTAATGCGAAGGAATTGTCAGGTTTTTCCGGGCAGCCGGCTGGCGCGGCAGGCATAGTTTGCTGCCTTTAGGCAATTTTGCTACGATCCGGACTTCTTGATAAGACGAAGGATCGCCATGCGCGCCACCGTATCGACCGGACTTTGCATCGCATGCGCGCTCGCTGGTTGCGGCCCGGCGGCGCCGGACGGGCCCACCGCGGCGCGCACCCTGGCGACCGTGCAGGCGACCGGGGCCGACGTCCGGCCAGTGGTAACGATCGCCGGCAGCGCCGCCGACTACACGGTGGTCAAGGCCGTGGGCGGCATCGTCGTCACGCGCCAGGCCGACGGCGTGGCGACGACCTATGCCGCCGCGACGCAGACCGTACGCTTCTACGACCGGCACGTCAGCTTCGACGTGGACGGCCTGCCGGGCCAGGTGTACCGCACCTACCAGGCGGCGTTCGATCGCGTGCCCGACATGGCCGGGCTGGGCTACTGGATCCGGATGGCGCAGTCGGGCGTGCCGATGCGCGACATCGCGGCGGGCTTCATCGACTCGGAGGAATTCGCCGACCGCTACGGCAGCGCGCTGTCCGCCAAGGACTTCGTGGCGGCCCTGTACGCCAACATCCTGCACCGCGCGCCCGAGCAGCCGGGCTACGACTGGTGGGTGGCGGCCCTCGGCGCCGGCGTCGAGCGCGCCGCGGTGCTCGCCAGTTTCGCCGCCAGCGCCGAGAACCGCGCCGTCGTCGATCCCGGCATCGCCGGCGGCTTCGCCTTCGATTACTACCGCCAGCCAGGCGATCCGATCCTGCCGCAGGCGACCAGCTATGCCAATGCCAAGGAAGCCGGCCTCGGACAGACCGCATTCCCTGCCTCCGCCGCGGGCTCGGCGAGCGACGGGCCGCTGGCCTGGGGCGCGGGCGATTTCGAGCAGACGGGCCGGCTCGGCCTGTTCACGGCCACGCAGAACTACCGCCAGTGGGACCAGGGCTACGAGGAGGCGACGGGCAGCGTCGCCAACCTGTCCGATTTCGCGTTCTGGCGCGCCGGCGCCGACGGCAAATGGAGCCGGGTCGCCGGCGTCAAGGGATGCCTGCATCCGCGCAAGGGCGTGGTGGCGGACTTCAACCGCGACGGCATTCCCGATGTTTTCGTCGCCTGCACGGGCTATGACGGCGGTACGTTCCCGGGCGAGCGCAGCAAGTTGTGGCTGAGCGACGGCGGCAAGGGCTTCGTGCTGTCCGACGTGCTGGACGTCGGGTATTACCACGGCGCCGCCGCCGCGGACGTGAACGGCGACGGCTATCCCGACCTGGTGGTGGCGAACATCAAGCGCAATCCGAACGTCTACTTCCTGATCAACCAGAAGGACGGCACCTTCCGCGAAGACACGGGCCGGATCGACGGCGTGGCCAATGCCGGTCCGTATTTCTCGGTCGAACTGCTGGACGTCGACGGCGACGGCCGCGTCGACCTGGTAATGGGCGGGCACGAGCAGTCGGGCCTGGCGCCGACGCGGATCCTGTACGGGGATGCGAACGGGCGCTTCGGCGCGAACGGCCGGGCCGACACCATTCCGACGCTGCCGGGGCGGGGCATCGTGCTCGATTTCACGCTGCTGCGCGAAGGCGGACGGCGCGGGCTGTTCGTGGGGCGCAGCGCCGACGAGACCAGCACGATGGGCTTCTACGGCAGCCGCACGCTGCAATGGGTGGCATTGCCGACGCTGGCCTCGCGCGTCGTACTCGACGAAAAGAATGCGTGGATTCCCTGGTGGCAGCCGGCGGTGCGCGACGGCGCCACCGGGGTGGCGCCGTTCTACGCTCGCGTGTCCTACTTCTTCCTGCCGCCGGCGCCCTGAGCGCTGGCCATGCGACTCAGTCGACCGTGTTGTAGCGCCGGTGAAAGCGGCTTCCCAGCCGCGTGAGTACCTCGTAGCCGATGGTGCCGGCCTGCGCCGCCACGGTGTCCACGTGCTGGTGCGCGCCCAGCAGTTCCACCGTCAGCCCTGCAGCGATGCGTTCGCGCGGGATGGCGCTCACGTCGAGCGTGATGCTGTCCATCGACACCGTGCCGGCGACCGGCACGCGCACGCCGTCGACGAAGGCGCAGCCGCGGTTGGTCAGCGCGCGCAGCCAGCCGTCGGCATAGCCGATCGCGATGGTGGCGATGCGGCGCGGGCCGTCTGCGATCCAGCGCGCGCCGTAGCCGACGGCGGCGCCGTCCGCGACGTCGCGCACCTGCACGATGCGCGCTTGCAGCGATACCGCCTGGCGCAGCGGGTTCGGGCCGTCCGGCTGCGGGTTGATGCCGTACAGGGCGGCGCCCGGGCGCACCAGGTCGTAGTGGAAATCCGGACCGAGGAACACGGCCGAGGAGTTGGCCAGGCTGCACGGCACGCCCGGGAACAGCGCGCGCAGTTCCTCGAAGCGGGCCCGTTGCGATGCGTTCAGCGGGTGATCGGGAACGTCGGCGCAGGCCAGGTGGCTCATCAGGAGGCGCGGCTGCAGCGCGGCCAGCCAGTCGGCCGGCGCGCCCAGTCCGGCCAGGTCGGCCGGGGACAGTCCCATGCGCGACATGCCGGTATCGACCTGGAGCGCGGCCGGCAGGGATCGCCCGGCGGCGCGGGCGGCGCCGCTCCACTCGCGCACCTGGCCCGGGTCGTTCAGCACCGGGACCAGGTCGTGGGCCAGGAAGTCGGGCGCCGTGCCGGGCATCGGGCCGTGCAGCACGTAGATCGTGCTGCCGGCGGGGACCAGGGGGCGCAGGCGGATGCCTTCGTCCAGGTGCGCGGTGAAGAAGGTGCGGCAGCCTTCGCGCGCCAGTGCCGGCGCCACCCGGGCCATGCCCAGGCCGTAGGCGTCGGCCTTCAGCACGCCGGCCACCTCGGCGCCGCCGGCGCGTTCGCGCAGCAGGCGGTAATTGGCGCGGATGGCGTCCAGGTCGATGTCGAGCAGGGCGCCGGCGCGGGCGGCGGCCAGGTCCTCGTCCTTGCCCTCAGCAGCGCCGGCGGCGCGGGCCATCCGGCCCGCCTCGTTCGGGGCGCCCATGCTCACGCGCGCGCCAGCGCCGGACGTGCTTGCGCGCTGCCGTTGCCGGCGTAGCGGAACACGCCCAGGTCGTCGGCGTGGATGGCCGGCTTGCGTCCGCCCACCAGGTCGGCGATCACGCTGGCCGAGCCGCAGGACATGGTCCAGCCGAGCGTGCCATGGCCGGTGTTCAGGAACAGGTTGCGCAGCGGCGTGGCGCCGACGATCGGGGTGCTGTCCGGCGTCATCGGGCGCAGGCCGGTCCAGAAGGTGGCGTTGGCGAGGTCGCCGCCGCCCGGGAACAGGTCGTTCACCACCATTTCCAGCGTCGCGCGACGGGCCGGATTGAGCGCCTTGCTGTAGCCGGCGATTTCCGCCATGCCGCCGACGCGGATGCGGTCGTCGAAGCGGGTCACGGCGATCTTGTAGGTCTCGTCGAGGATGGTCGACACCGGCGCCCTGGCCGCGTCGACGATCGGCACCGTGATCGAATAGCCCTTGAGCGGGTAGACCGGCACGC
>DAMAFT010000523.1:0-3804 GCA_031995805.1 Massilia sp. | reverse complement strand
GCCGCCGGCGCCATCTACCCGCAGAGCACGCCGGTCGGCGAGATCAAGAAAGAGGACTGGAAGGCCCACAGCACGCCGATGGTGCTGGGCTACACGGCCCACGCGGCGCCGATGCAGTTCGTGTTCTACACCGGCACCGGCTTCCCCGCCGAGTACCAGGGCGACGCCTTCGCCACCATGCGCGGCTCCTGGAACCGCAAGACGGCGTCCGGCTACGAGATCGTGCGCGTGCGCTTCCAGGACGGCCAGGCGAAATCGATCGAGCCCTTCGTCACCGGCTTCCTGACCGACGGCGGCCGCACCCACATCGCGCGGCCCGTCGGCCTGGCGCTGGCGAAGGACGGCGCGCTGCTGATGGCCGACGATGCCAACGGCACGATCTACCGCGTCGCCTATACCGGCAATGCAGCGGGAAATGCGCAGCGCGCCGCCAGCGCCATGAAGGCGCCGGCCGGCCCGATGCGCGAGCAGGCCGGCAAGGGCAGCGGCGTGCCGATCGCCTTCGCGCGCCCGCAGACGCAGGCGCAAGGCAAGCTGGCGGTCGACTCGTCCAGCTTCTCCAGGAACGGCGCGATGCCCGCCAAATACAGCGAGTACGCGGACGGCGTGGCGCCGGCGCTGTCCTGGAGCGCCGTGCCGGATGCGAAATCCTACGTCGTGATCATGGAAGACCCGGATGCGAAGCCCGTCACGCCGGTGGTCCACTGGCTGGCCTGGAACATCCCGGCGGCGCTCAACCGCCTGCCCGAGGGATTGCAGGAACAGCCGCGCCTGACCGAACCGGACGGCGTGCTGCAGGGCCGCACCACGCATGGGTCGACCGGCTGGCGCGGCCCGCAGCCGCCGGTCGGCGATCCGCCGCACCACTATCACTTCCAGGTATATGCGCTGGACCGCATGCTCGACGTGCCCTGGGGCGCCGACCGCGACACGCTGCTGCAGGCGATGCAGGGCCACGTGCTGGCCAAGGGAGAACTGGTCGGGACTTACGCGCAGAAGCAGAAGCCGCAGAAGTAAGGCCTCAGTCTCGTCATTCCCCACAGGCGCCGGTCCGTGTGAATGCAGCGCTGCGTCCGAGGCAGAGACTGCGGTGACTCAGCATGGATCCCCGCCTGCGTGGGGATGACGACGCGGTGCCGCCCCGCCCGGCGCCAGCAGGTCGGCGCCGGCCTCGCTTTTCCGCTGCCCCGCCAGCCACCCGGCCACCCGCTCGGCCTTGCGCTGCACATCCGCGTCGAAACCGCGCTGCGCCAGCAGGGCCACGCCATTGGTCCGGCCCAGCACGCCGGGCTCCAGCCGCAGCGCGCCATCGTCCGCGCGCACGATGCGCCACGGCGCCAGCCGGTGCGCCAGCAGCGGTCCCAGCACCAGGTTGTGCGAAGAGACGACCACCAGCGCATCCTGCGCCAGCCCATCCAGCACCGCCGCCGCGGCCGACACCGATTCCTCGTGGTTGGTGCCGCGGAAGACTTCGTCGACCAGGCAGACGGTCGGCCCGCGCGCGGCCGCCACCAGCAGTTCGCGCGCCCGCGCCAGTTCGGCGACGTACAGGCTGTGCCCGTCCAGCAGCGAATCCCCGTTCTGCATGCTGGCCACCACCGGCAGCGCCGGCAGTTCGGCGCGGCGCGCGTAGCAGAAGCCGAAGGCGCGCGCGACGACGAGATTCAGCCCCAGCATGCGCAGGAAGGTGCTCTTGCCCACGCCGTTCTGGCCCGACAGGAACACGCCCTTGCCGTCCGGCGCCGGCGCCAGCGACAAGGCGGCGCCGTCCGCGAGCAGCGGATGCACGCCGCCTTCCAGCACCAGCGTGCGTGCGCCGCTGCGCCCGGCCCAGCACCAGTCGCCACGGCCGCGCAGGTGGCGCGCCAGGACCACGTCGGCTTCCAGTTCGGCGCACAGCAGGAAGCAGCGCCGCAGGAATGGCTTGTCGTCCTCCACCAGGCGCAGCGTCGCAAAATAATGGCGGACGTTCGCGGCCAGGAACCAGTCGCCGTATTCTCCCGCGCCCGGCACCACGGTCGCCAGCGGCGCGCGCGCCAATGCCCGGCCCAGGCGGCCGGCCGGCTGGCGCAACCCGGCAAATCCGTCCGCCAGCGGCAGCCCGCTCCCGTCCAGCAGCGCGCACGTACGCAACAGCATCTGCAACGCATGGGTCGACTTGTGCCATTCGACGGCGCGCTCGCGCCAGCGCATCTGGATGCCGACCAGCAGGTACAGCGCCACGCCCACGCCGAGCCACCCCAGCGGCGACACCAGCAGGGCCAGTGCGACCGACGCCAGCAGCAGCACGGCCAGCAGCGGCGCCCGCGCGACCAGGCGCGGCGGGCGCGGCGGCGCCGGCGTGGTGGCGTCGAACAGCACGCCGGCCACCTCGGCCTCGGCGCTGCGCAGCCCGTCCAGGGTGCGCCGCAAGGGATCGAGCCGTTCCGGGTCGTCCAGCAGGCGCCGCACGCGTTCGCGCTGCGCCGCGACCGCGGCGTCCGGCGTGCCCGCGCGCAGGCGCCGGTACAGCAGCTGGCGCCCGAAGATGCTGGCCTGCGGCGCCAGCAGTTCTCCATAGCGTTCCAGCAGCAGGTCGCGCCAGGTCTGTCCGTCGAGGTCCGCGCCGCGCTCGCCGGCGTCCAGCGCATGCAGGCGCGCGACGTCGCTGGGCGCGAACGGATAATCGACCGGTTCCGGCGCGGCCGGCTGCGCCAGGCGGGCGAGCCAGCCCGGCATCGATGCGAAGGGCTGGCGCAATGCGGCAAGGGTCATGCGGGATCCTTCGGCAGTCAAGTTATTGTCAGATAGAAATGTGTCCGCTTTCCAGAAAATCAATTCCCGCCGTGTCCGGACTGTCCGCCCTCGATCCCGCCGGACAGTGCCGGACGCCTCGTCCGTATGCATCGATCCCTGTCGAATCAATGACTTGGCGCCTGGCACGAATCGTGCAAAAGAGTGGACTGTCCATTACTGCAAGAGACCTCCATGATCCGCGATACCTCACACCAGGATGCCGTCATCGCCGCGCCGGCCGGGCAGGCGCTCAAGCGCCGCGCCCTCCTGATCGGCGGCGCCGTCGCCGTCGCCGCCGCCTGCATCGCCCTCGTCGGCACCTGGCGCAGCAGCGAAGCCTCGGTCAGCGCGGCGCGCCTGCGCATCGCCGACGTCGTGCGCGGCACGCTGGTGCGCGACGCCTCCGTCAACGGCCGCGTGGTCGCCGCCGTCAGCCCGACGCTGTATGCCAAGGCGGCCTCCACCGTCAACCTGAAGGTGGCCGCCGGCGATACCGTCAAGAAGGGCCAGGCCCTGGCCGTGCTCGAATCGCCCGACCTGTCCGACGCCCTCAAGCGCGAGCAGTCGACCTACGAGCAATTGAAGGCCGAGGTGGCGCGCCAGCAGATCCTGGCGCGCAAGCAGAAGCTGCTGGCGCAGAAGGATGCCGACACCGCCGAGATCGACCGCCTGTCGGCCCAGCGCACGCTGGAGCGCTACGAGAGCGTGGCGCAGGTCGGCGTGATCGCCAAGATCGACTACCAGAAGGCCAAGGACGCGCTGCAGTCGGCCGAGATCCGCGCGAAACACGCGGCCCAGGCGGCCGCGCTGGAAGGCGACGACGTCCAGCTGGCCCTCAAGACCAAGACCAACGAGCTGGAACGCGCCAAGCTGTCGCTGGGCGAGGCCCAGCGCCGCGTCGACGAACTGACCGTGCGCGCGCCGGTCGACGGCTTCATCGGCACGCTGAACGTGCAGGACCGCATGGTGGTCGCCGCCAATGCCCCCTTGATGACGCTGGTCGACCTGTCCAAGCTCGAAGTCGAGGTC
>DAMAFT010000522.1:0-3809 GCA_031995805.1 Massilia sp. | reverse complement strand
TGCTGATGCTGACCTCGAAGGGCATGGCCGGCGTGCCGCGCGCCTCGCTGGTCGTCATCGCCGCCACGCTGAACCAGTTCCACATCCCGGAAGCCGGCCTCCTGCTGCTGCTCGGCATCGACCACTTCCTGGACATGGGCCGCTCGGCCACCAACGTGATCGGCAACGGCATCGCCACCGCCGTGGTGGCGAAGTGGGAGGGGGAACTGACCGACCCCACGTCGCCGGACAAGGACATCTCGACGGCGCCGCTGCGCTGACCGTCCTGCCGTTTCCACCAAGGCTTTCCGGCGACGGAAAGCCTTTTGTTTTTCCGCTTCCACCAGGAGTCAACATGTCGTATCCGAAATCCGTCCGGACGCTGTTCGCGCTGTTCGGGCTTGTCCTCACCATGGCCGCCGCCCAGGCGCAGCGCCTGCCCAACGTGACCATCCTCGCCACCGGCGGCACCATCGCCGGCAGCGGCGCCACCACCACCACCACGGTCGGCTACACCGCCGCCACGGTCGGCGTCGACGCCCTCATCAAGGCCGTGCCGGAACTGCGGAAGGTCGCCCACGTGAGCGGCGAGCAGGTGTTCCAGATCGCCAGCGAAAACATGGGCAACGACAACTGGCTGGTGCTGGCCAAGCGCGTCAACGCCCTGCTGGCGAAACCGGACGTGGACGGCATCGTGATCACCCACGGCACCGACACGATCGAGGAAACCGCCTACTTCCTGAACCTGGTCGTCAAGAGCAGGAAGCCGGTGGTGGTGGTCGGCGCGATGCGCCCGTCGACCGCGATCTCGGCCGACGGTCCGGTCAACCTGTACAACGCCGTGCTCACGGCCGGCAGCCAGGAGGCGGTCGGCAAGGGCGTGCTGGTCGTGATGAACGACCAGATCAATGCCGCACGCGAAGTCACCAAGACCAACACCACGACCACCGACACCTTCAAGTCGCCGGAACTGGGCATGCTGGGCTATATCGTCGACAACAAGCCGCACTTCTACCGCGCCTCCACGCGCCGCCACACGCTGGATACCGAATTCGACATCGGCAAGCTGGACGCCCTGCCCCAGGTCGACATCGCCTACGCCTACGCCAACGTCGGCCCGACCGTCGTGAACGCGCTGGTCGGCGCCGGCGCCAGGGGCCTGGTCCACGCCGGCGTGGGCGACGGCAGCCTGCCGGCCAAGGTGCGCCCGGCCCTGTCCAGCGCGCGCGAAAAGGGCGTGGTCGTCGTGCGCGCCAGCCGCGTCGGCCAGGGCATCGTGGCGCGCAACGGCGAGGCCAACGACGACCAGCTCGACTTCGTGGTGGCCGACACGCTCAATCCGCAGAAGGCGCGCATCCTCTTGATGCTGGCGCTGACCAGGACCAGCGACACCAGGGAGATCCAGCGGATGTTCTACACCTATTGACGGATGTGCCCACCAGGCGTCCCCATGAAAACAGCCGCCTTCGGGCGGCTGTTTTCTTTGTCACACCAGCGCATGCCCCCGCAGGCGCGTCAGGATCGCCAGCGGACTGGCCTCGCGGTCGTACTGCTGCATCGGCGACAGCTGCAACGTGTGTTCCATCATGTATTGCCCCGACATCACCGCGTGCGAAGCCTGGTCCGAGAAGCATACCCAGGCGCAGCCCGGCGGGAAGCCGAAGGTGACCTGCGGCGCGTTCTTCTGGTAGTCCAGGTCGGACTTCATGGCATCGTGCAGCTGCAGCATCAGGTGGTCGTATTCGCTGCGCAGCGACTTGGTCACGCCCAGCGCGTTCAACGCCTTGGCCTGCCAGCGCACGTAGGGTTTCACGCGCGGCAGGAAATGCCTGGCCACGTCCTCGAACGGCTCGCCCACGCGCCACACGCGCGGCGCGCCTTCCTGGTTGACGTTGGTGAAGATGCGCAGCAGGCGCTCGCCGCGGTTGGGGCGCGACGGGAAAGCGTCGACGTGCATGCGGCGGTCGTCGGCGCGCCAGGACTGCACGCGGTTCTGCACCACCGACGGGCGGAAGCTGGTGGCGCCGCGGCGCAGGTGCTCGCCGTAGCGCGGCACCAGGTTGCCGACCAGCGCCTCGGCCTCGGCGCGGAAGCGCCCGATCATGCCGGCGGCCAGCGCCTTCGTCGCATCGTCGCCGACCACGCCCTTCAGGTCGCCGCTGGCGGACAGGCTGATGTTGCGCACCTTGGGGTCGCGGATGTCTTCGCGGAACAGCGCCAGCTCTTCCTTCTGCGGCGCGAAGCCGGCCTTGCCGTAGCTGCCGAAGTCGGGGAAGTACAGCACCTTGCCCGCTTCCAGCGCGGCGATCCAGGCCGGATTGCCGTGGCCGACGCCGGCCATGTCGATCTCGACGATCTGCTTGTCCATATTGTCTTGGTTTCCTAGTCTTGTCCGATTGCTTCCGGCGCAGGGTCGAGATCTTCGTCCCGCTTCGCCTGCTGCCGGTTCCACATCTGCCGGTACAGCCCGTCCGCCGCGATCAGTTGCGCATGCGTGCCGCGCTCGACGATGCGGCCGTGGTCGAGGACCAGGATCTGGCCGGCGTCGGCGATGGTCGACAGGCGGTGCGCGATCACCAGCGTGGTGCGGTCCCGGGCGATTTCCTTCAGCTGCGCCTGGATCGCCTGTTCCGACTTCGAGTCGAGGGCCGACGTCGCCTCGTCGAAGATCAGGATGGCGGGGTTCTTGAGCAGCGTGCGGGCGATCGCCACGCGCTGCTTCTCGCCGCCCGACAGTTTCAGCCCGCGCTCGCCCACCATTGTCGCATAGCCGTCGGGCAGGCTTTCGATGAACTCGTGGATCGAGGCCGCGCGCGCCGCCGCCACGATGTCCTCGCGGCCGGCGCCCGGGCGGCCGTAGGCGATGTTGTATTCGATCGTGTCGTTGAACAGCACCGTATCCTGGGGCACGATGCCGATCGCGTGGCGCAGCGAATCCTGGGTCACTTGCCGGATGTCCTGGCCGTCGATGCGGATCGCGCCGGCCTGCACGTCGTAGAAGCGGAACAGCAGGCGCGACAGGGTCGACTTGCCCGAGCCGCTGTGGCCGACCACGGCCGTCGTGGTCCCGGCGGGGATCGCGAAGTCGACGTCGAACAGGATCTGGCGCTTGGGGTCGTAGCTGAACTCGACGTGCGCGAACTCGACGCGCGCCCCGCGCGCCGCGAGCGGCTGCGCATCGGGCGCGTCGGCCACTTCGCGGTGTTGCTCCAGCAAGCCGAACAGGCGCTCCATGTCGGCCAGGCTCTGCTTGATCTCGCGGTAGATCACGCCCAGGAAGTTCAGCGGGATGTACAGCTGGATCATGAAGGAATTCACCAGCACCAGGTCGCCCAGCGACATCGTCCCGTCGATCACGCCCTGGGTGGCGCGCCACAGGATCGCGGTGACGGCGGCGGCGATGATCAGGGACTGGCCGCTGTTCAGGAGCGACAGCGAGGTCTGCGAATGCACGGCGGCGCGCTCGTAGTGCTGCAGGCCTTCGTCGTAGCGCCTGGCCTCGTAGTCCTCGTTGCCGAAGTATTTCACCGTCTCGAAATTGATCAGCGAATCGATGGCCTTGGTATTGGCCTTCGAGTCGAGCTCGTTCATCGTGCGCCGGAAATGCGTGCGCCATTCGGTGACGGTGACGGTGAAGACGATGTAGGTCAGCAGCGCCGTGCCGGTGATGATGGTGAACCAGATGTCGTAGTGCAGCGCCAGGTAGCCCAGCACCAGCGCGATCTCGACCAGCGTCGGCAGGATCGAGAACAGGGAGTACGACACCAGCGAGCTGACGCCGCGCGTGCCGCGCTCGATGTCGCGCGTCATGCCGCCGGTCTGGCGGTTCA
>DAMAFT010000521.1:0-3814 GCA_031995805.1 Massilia sp. | reverse complement strand
GGGTCCCTTGGTAATGACCAGGCCCCAGGTGATCAGCGGCGCGATGTCGCCCGGCCAGCAATGCTGGATCGGCAAGCGGCCCAGGTCGACGTCCTGCCCTTCCCAGACGATTTCCTGGCAGGGCGCACCCTTGATTTCCTTGGGCGCCATGTCCCACACGGCCTTGACGAGCGACCCCATGTCCATGATGTCGCGGAATCCCTTGGGCGGCTCGGGCTCCTTCAGGCGCGCCAGCACGTGGCCGATGCGGCGCAGCTCGCCGACGTCGTCGGCGCCCATGCCCAGCGCCACCCGGCGCGGCGTGCCGAACAGGTTGGCGAGCACCGGGATGGTATGGCCGGTCGGTTTTTCGAACAGCAAGGCCGGTCCGCCGGCGCGCAGGGTGCGATCGCACACCTCGGTCATCTCGAGGTTCGGGGAAATAGGCACCGATATGCGCTTGAAGTCACCGATTTCTTGCAACTTAGCAAGGAAATCGCGTAAATCAGAGTAGTTCATCGATTTTTTAATTCTTTTTTACATCTTTTGAGGTTGGCTAACAATCAGCGGCAAGTGATTGATTTGCCAAAGAATTGATGAGCCCCGAGGCTTGCTATAGATCCAAAAGTAATAATGAATAGGCGTGCTAGTATTGACTTGGTATAAACGCGCCCCTACAATCCGCCTACTTAGTGAGACAGGCCCGTCCAGGACGTGATTTTAGCCGGTCTCATTCTTTCACGGGGACGGGGCCCCAGCGACATTTTAAGGAGTGTTTCCCTGGGCGTCTGCCCAACCTCCCCCGAGAACTTGTTTAGCCACTGGGCGCCTCCATCGCAGCGCGACCCAGCTGTAGCAAAGCAACGACGGCGTTAGTCGACCGCAGCGAGCGGCGACGGACGGTTTTCTGATGCACGGCATGAGTATGTCCACGAGAGCAGCGCATTTCTTGCGCCGCAATGGGAACGCTTTTTCCGCGACAAAGGAGAGACGATGATCCATCGCTTCATCGGCACGAGCGCAAGGCTCGTCCAACAAGCGGCCAGCCAGCCAGTCACGTGGTCTTCCGTGATCAAAACGGCGCGCGGTGTCTTCACCACCGCAAAACATACGATGACCGTATTCGGCATTTCCGCAGTCGCCATGATGGCGCTGCTGTACTTCCGCCCCGACTTCGCCAAGCGCGTGTCGGACTTCCTGAGCCCGCAACAGGCAGCGCCCGCTGTCGTCGCGGCCGCTCCCGCGCAGCCGCAGGCCGCCGCGCCCCATGCCGTCGAGGTCGCCAACGACGACAAGGCGCACCGCGTCACGCGCCAGCAGAAGTACGTGACCGACTGGCTGTCGCGCCGCTACCGCGTGGCCGGCGACGCCGCCAACATGCTGGTGACGACCGCCTACAACACGGCCCACGAGATCAAGCTCGACCCGCTGCTGATCCTGGCCGTGATGGCGATCGAATCGGGCCTGAATCCGTTCGCGGAAAGCCCGATGGGCGCGCAGGGCCTGATGCAGGTGATGTCGAAGGTCCACAGCGACAAGTTCGAGGAAGTCGGCGGCAAGCAGGCCGCCTTGAACCCGGTCGCCAACATCCGTGTCGGCGCCCAGATCCTCAAGGACTACGTGACCCGCACCGGTTCCGTCGAAGGCGGCCTGAAAACCTACGTCGGTGCCGGCGCATTCGACGACGACTCCGGCTACGGCAACAAGGTCATGGCCGAGTACAACCGCCTGAAGCAGGTGGCACGCGGCAAGAACGTCCCGATCTACACCGCGCCGGCCGCCCCCGCGGCGCCGGCGGCGACCCTGGCCCAGAAATCGGCGCCCGCGCCGAAGGCCGACGCCGCCGAGACGGCGCACGGCAGCAGCCAGGCCGCGGAGACCGTCGCCGGCCTGTAATACCCTTTCCTGGTCGAAAGCCACCGTTGGCGGGAGCCGCGGTGGCTTTCTTTTTGGCGACCCTGGTACATTCTCCGCCACGACGGCGCGAACCAATAAAAAAGCCGCCCCGGTTCCCCGGCGCGGCTTCTCTCTATATAGAGAGGGTAAAACGATCAGCGCTTCGAATCCGCGCCCACCTCGTCCGGACGCAGCCTGCCGACCAGGCGGTCGAGCACGCCGTTCACGTACTTGTGGCCGTCGATGCCGCCGAAGGACTTGGTCAGCTCGACCGCTTCGTTGATCACGACGCGGTACGGGATCTCGATCTGGTTCTTCAGCTCGTAGGCGCCCAGCAGCAGCACCGCGTGCTCGATCGGCGACAGTTCGGCGACCGGGCGGTCGACGGTCGGCGCCAGCAGTTCGCGCAGTTCGACCGACTGGGCGATCGCGCCGTGCAGCAGTTCCTTGAAGTACTCGCTGTCGGCCTTGTCGAAACCGTGCGCGGTACGGATGTTGGTGATGATCGTGGCCGCCGGTTCATTGTTCAGCAGCCATTGATACAAACCCTGGAGGGCGAACTCGCGCGCGCGGTGGCGCGGCGTGCGGTTCTTGTTCGGGTTGGCGTGCGTGGTCTTGTCAGTCATGGTTTACCTTGCTTTCAGTCTTCCTCGGCCTGCAGCTCTTCCAGGCCCAGCAGCAGATTGGCCATCTCGACCGCGACGCGCGCCGCATCGGCGCCCTTCTCGGCCATGCGGGCCTCGGCCTGCTCGTCGTTTTCGGTGGTCAGGATCGCGTTGGCGATCGGCATGCCGTAGTCCAGGCCCACGCGGGTGATGCCGGCGCCCGATTCGTTCGACACCAGCTCGAAGTGGTAGGTCTCGCCGCGGATGACGGCGCCCAGCGCCACCAGCGCGTCGAACTGCTGGGTCTCGGCCATCTTCTGCAGGGCCAGCGGGACCTCGAGGGCGCCCGGCACGGTCACGTGCAGGATGTCTTCGTCGGCCACGCCCAGGTGTTTCAGTTCTGCCAGGCAGGCCGACAGCAGGCCGTGCCCGACGTCCGCGTTGAAACGCGCCTGCACGATCCCGATGCGCAGGCCTTCGCCTGCCAGATTGCTTTCAAAAGTTCCTACCGTCATGGCTGCCTCTTGTTCTCTTACTACGTTGAATGTGGATGGATACGTCATGGTACCGCGTTCGCCGCGCGGCGCGGTACCACGTGTTTGGATGCGGCGTCACGCCTCCGGGCGCGCCAGGTAGCCGGTCACTTCCAGGTCGAAGCCGGTCATCGACGGCATCTTGCGCGGATTGGCCAGCAGCTTCATCCGGCGCACGCCGAGCTGGCGCAGGATCTGCGCGCCGATGCCGTAGGTGCGCAGGTCGAGGTTGGCGGCGCGGCCGGCCGGGCGGCTGGCCGGCTTGTCCATGGCCTCGAAGCGGTCGAACAGCTCGGCCGCCGTCTCGCCGGCATTCAGCAGGACGATCACGCCGGCCTCGGCGTTCTTGATCGCGCCCATCGCCGCCGCCAGGTTCCACGAGTGCGAGGTGCAGGCGGTGTCGAGCACGTCCAGGATCGACACCGGCTGGTGCACGCGCACCAGCGCCTCGCGCTCCTCGGCAGGTTCGCCGTGCACCAGCGCCAGGTGGGCCGAGCCGCTCGGCTGGTCGCGGAAGGCGATCAGCTGGAAGTCGCCGTGGGCGGTGCACAGGGTGCGCTCGGCCACGCGCTCGACCAGCGTCTCGGTCTGGCTGCGGTAGTGGATCAGGTCGGCGATAGTGCCGATCTTCAGGCCGTGCTCCTCGGCGAACACCAGCAGGTCCGGCAGGCGCGCCATGGTGCCGTCTTCCTTGATGATCTCGCAGATGACGGACGCCGGGGTCAGGCCCGCCATCTCGGTCAGGTCGCAACCCGCCTCGGTATGGCCGGCGCGCATCAGGACGCCGCCCTTCTGGGCACG
>DAMAFT010000520.1:0-3825 GCA_031995805.1 Massilia sp. | reverse complement strand
AGTGATAGTCATACGTCTCTTCGATGCCGGGGAATTCCCTGGTCTTGTTGTAGATGAGGTTGACGTTCTTGCAGCCTTCGAGCTGGTACAGCGCTTCCTTGACCGCATGCTGGGTGGTGGTCTGCGCCTCGACCACCATCACGATCTGGCCCATGTGCGAAGCCAGTTCGCGCGACTCGCTGGTCAGCAGCAGCGGCGGCGAATCGAAGATCACGATGCGGTCCGGGTAGCGGTTGGCGATCTCGTCGACCAGGTTGCTCATGGTCGAGCTGGCCAGCAGTTCGGTGGCGCGCGCGTTGCTGTTACCGGCCGGCAGGATCGACAGCGTGTCGACATTCGTGCGCAACATCACGTCGGCCATGTCGAGCTTGTCGTCCAGCAGGATGTCCATCAGGCCGCGGTGCGGCGGCAGGCCCAGCGTGCGCAGCACGGACGGGCGCGCCACGTCGGCGTCGACCAGCAGCACGGTGTGGTCGAGTTCCATGGCGATGCTCATGGCCAGGTTGATCGCGCAATAAGTCTTGCCTTCGCCCGGCAGCGAACTGGTCATCATGATCAGGTTGCCCGGCTTGTCGCCCGGCTGGCGTTCGGCGAAGGCGCGCTGCAGCAGCGGGCGCTTGATGATGCGGAAGTCTTCCAGCAGGCGCGTACGGCCGGAGGCGGCGGTGACCATGCCCAGTTCGCGCATGCGTACCAGGTCCAGCTCGACGCGGCGGGTGCTCGAGCGCGACGCCGGCGCGGCGCTTTGCGCGACCACGACCGGTTCGGGGATGGCGGCCGGCGTTGCAGGCGCTACGGGCGCTACAGGCGCCGCCTGGGGAGCCGGGACCGGCGCGACCGCGGACGCCCCGGCGGCCGGCACGGGCTGGACGGGCGCGCCGTCCTGTGCCGGCACCTGCGCCGGCGCCGTGCGTTTCAGGTCGATCCGGCTTGCCGCTTTTTCGATGATGCTCACGTTGTACTCCTTGTGATCTTAGAGCGTGGGGCGGACCAGGATCGCGGCCATGCCGGCGCCGTAGGCGCCGAACAGCAACAGGACCGAGACCCCGAGGGCCACCAGGCGGCGCTTGCGCTTGACGGTCTGCTCGGCCGTCCAGTTCATGCCGATCGCGCCCAGCACGGGCAGGCCGGTCACCTCGCGCAGCGCGCCCTGGCTCATGAAGGTCGGACGCACCTGGCTCATCAGGAAGGCGACGGCCAGGCCGGCCACCAGCGCGGCGCCGAACACCAGCGAGAACAGGCGCAGGCGGTTCGGGCCGCTCGGCTGGGCCGGGACGGTGGGCGGGTCGATGATGCGGAAGGTCAGCATGTCGGTGGCCGACGACAGGTCGCCCGACAGGCGCGCCGATTCGCGGCGCTCGACCAGCTTCTGGTAGTTTTCGCGGTTGACCTGGTAGTCGCGGTTGAGCTGGGCCAGCTGGGCCTCGACTTCCGGCGCCTCGGTGCCCTGGGCGCGCAGGCGCGCCACGCGCGCCGCGTACTCGTCGACGCGGGCGCGCATCGACGCCACCTGCGCCTCGGCGGCCGACAGCGAGACGTTCAGCTGCTGCAGCATCGGGCTGTAGCCGGCGCCCGGGTCGATGCTGCGCTTGGTCTTGGCCAGTTCGGCGCGCTGGGCCAGCAGCTGGTCGAGCAGGCGGCGGTTGGCGATGATGTCCGGGTGCTGCTCGGTGTACTGCAGGCGCAGGGCGTCGAGGTTCTTCTGGGCGACGCCGATGCGGCTTTCCAGTTCGGGATCGACCATGCCCGGATCGATCTTCTCGACGCCCGGCTTGGCCGGCTCGCCCTTGATCTGGCGGCTGATCGCATTGCGCGCCTGCTCGGCCTCGGCCAGCTGCAGGCGTGCCTGGCTCAGCTGGTCGTTCGCTTGCTGCAGCTGGCCGCCGTAGTCGCCGCCGCCGTCGCGCGGCAGCAGGCCCATGTTCCTGATCTTGAATTCCTTCAGTGCGTTCTCGGCGCTGGCCAGCTTGTTTTCGTAGGTCTTGATCTGGTCGTCGATGAACTGGACCGCCCGTTCGGAATCCTGCTTCTTGCCGCTGGAGCCGCCTTCCACGAAGATCTGCAGCAGCGACCGGACGATTTCCTTGCCCAGCCTGGGATCGTCGGACACGTAGGTGATCGTGTAGATGTCGTCGCGCTCGGTGCCGGTGAACTTGATGGTCGTCATCAGTTCATCGACCAGTTTCTCGTGTTCCTTGGTGTTCTTGGCGCGCACGTCCAGGTCGACCATGCGCATCAGGCGTTCGACGTTCGGGCGGCTGATCAGCGTGCGGCGCATGAACATGACCTGCTGGTCGATGTTGGGTGTCGACGTCATGCCCGACAGCAGCGGCTTGAGCATGCTCTGGGTATCGACGTAGACGCGCGCCGACGCTTCGTACTGGTTGGGCAGGCGCAGCACCACTGCCCAGCCGATCAGGGCGATGGTCCAGGTGATGACGACGGCATACCAGCGGTATTTGCCAATCGCTTTCAGAAAATTAAGAAGTACGGCCGTGATTTCCGCCATGTCGTCAGTCTCGCCTAGAGTGCCCCGCACGCAGGTTGAACGGGGCAGAAAATAATCAAATACCTTGCATGATCGCTTGTAGCGGGGGCAATTGCAATTACACGCGAGAAAAAATTGACGAGGTTGACGGCCAGTACCGCATCCGCAACACCAACCCATTCAAGATCGCCATCGAATTGCCGGAATTGCCGTTAACGAGGATCAATAATTGCAATTATACAAATAAATCGACTTGTGCACCGCATGATGTCCGGCAATCCAACGGATGCGGGACGCAAGCGCATCGCATACACTAGATGCACGAGGTGTTGTCTAAATTCAAACGCTTCATTGTAATGTTTCAAATAAAAAAGGGGTGCACGGTTGATGCCAAATCGAAATAACTTGCCAGCAGGAAATGCAACGCGCCGTCGGACACTGGCGGCGCTGGCAGCGCTTGCCGCCAGCGGCGTCATCGGCCCTGCGGGAGCGGCCGACCTGAAGGCGACGATTCCCATGGTCAAGCGCTCGGTCGTGGGCGTCGGCACGTTCGAACCAACGCGCAGCCCGGCGACCGTGTTCTTCGGCACCGGTTTCGTGGTCGGCGACGGCTTGAGCGTCATTACCAACGCACACGTGGTCCCCGATACCCTGGGAGCGGGCGGCAAGGTCGAACAGCTCGGCATCGTCACCTCGGACGGCGACGCAGTACGCTTTCGCGCGGCGCGGCTGGTGGCGCGCGACGCCGCGCACGACCTGGCGCACCTGCGCCTGTCCGGCGCGCCGCTGCCGGCGCTCGAGCTGGGAGATTCCGACAGCGTCCAGGAAGGGCAGGAACTGGCGTTCACCGGTTATCCGCTGGGCATGGTGCTGGGGCTGCACGCGGCCACCCACCGCGCCACGCTGGCCGCCATCACGCCGATCGTGACGCCGTCGCTCAACTCGCGCGGCCTGGATCCGCGCCAGATCGCGGCCCTGCAACGCGCGCCGTTCAGCATTTTCCAGCTGGACGGGACGGCGTATCCGGGCAATAGCGGGAGTCCGGTCTACGATCCGGCCAGCGGCCGGGTCTGGGGTGTCGTGAATGCCGTATTCGTCAAGGGGCTGAAGGAAACGGCGATCAGCAATCCCAGCGGGATCACGTATGCCATCCCCGCCAGGTACGTGCAGGACTTATTGCAACAGAAATAAAAATGTCGAAAGACAATTCTATCGTGCGCGCCCTATGCGCCGGAAACTCTGTTATACAATAGGTCGTTGTTAATGGCTTAATAACATTGGCGCAATATTAAAGGCGCTGCAGCCATCGTCAGAAAGGGATTGGAAAGTGGGCAAGG
>DAMAFT010000519.1:0-3833 GCA_031995805.1 Massilia sp. | reverse complement strand
GGACTGCGCGGATGGAAAGGCGTGGTTTCGCACTGCGGCACCTCGCGCACCTGGCCGAACAGCTCGGACGTGGACGCCTGGTAGAAGCGCGTCGTTCCCGCCAGGCCCAGCACCCGGATCGCCTCGAGCAGGCGCAGCGCGCCGATGCCGTCCACGTCGGCCGTGTATGCCGGGGTCTCGAACGACACGCCGACGTCGCTCATGGCGCCGAGGTTGTAGATTTCGTCCGGTCCGATCGCCTGCACCAGGCGGACCAGGTTCGAGCCGTCGCCGAGGTCGCCGAAGTGCAGGTGCACGCGCCGGTGCCTGCCGGCGCGCCCGTCGAGCAGGTGGTCGATGCGCGCGGTGCCGGAAGAGGACGTCCGGCGCAACAGCCCATGCACCTCGTAGCCCTTTTCCAGCAGCAGTTCGGCAAGGTAGGAGCCGTCCTGGCCGGTAATTCCGGTAATCAACGCTTTCTTCATGTGATCCGCTCCATGCCGATGATGCAGCCGTGCGACGCGGACGTCGCCACGTCAATTGCTGCTTGGAATTTATGGTGCCCGCCGTTGGGTGACTTCTGGTGATTGCCTGGATCGAGAGTCACCTGAACGATGCCCGTTGATGTTGATCTAGATCAGTTGATGCCGGATTTGATTAAGAATAAACAATTGCCCGCATATCAAGGCATTCGCGTCGCCGTCCGTGCCGGATGCCGGTCGGCGCCTGGCCGCGGCGCCCCGGTCTTGTCGAGGAAATACATTGCCGTCCTTCACATCGCGAAAATAGATCGTCGAATCGGCGGCCGGCACGCGAAAAAGGGCGCATAGTAGAAAAGGACTTCGCAAGCACCAGTGTTCGTTCTTCTTCCAGGCAGCCGCCGTCGCGGCATGTCGCCGGTCATCCCGACGCGACGCGCCAGGCGTGCCGGCGGCGCCCGGTTCCCACCTCCACCATGAAGGCAAGCCATGTATCCATTCCCCCAGTCCGTCGCTCCCGCCGTTCGCTCGCACATCGATGCCCAGATCGCATTCCTGAACGAGCTGTCGCACACCGTGTCGCGTTCCTTCCAGCAGGCCATCCAGCTGAACATGCAGCTGGGACAGGGCCTGATCGATGAAGCCACCGGCGCGGCCCAGCGCATGCTGACCACCGAGCGTCCCACCGACGCGCTGTCGGCGGCGGCGGCGCGCGCCCAGCCCGCCACCGACAAGCTGCATGCCTATCAGTTGCAGCTCGCGCAGCTTGCCGCCACCGCCCAGGTCGACCTGAGCCGCGTGACCGAGCAGCATGTGCAGGAAACGTCCCGTACCGCCCGTGCGCTGGCCGACGATGTGACGCGCGCCTCGGTCGAAGACGCCGACAAGGGCTTGCGCCAGCGCGAGGAAATCATGCGCAAGTCGCGCGATGCCTTCCAGCAGGAGGCCGAGCGCGTCCTCAAGGCCGGCGCCCGCGTCCAGGGCAGCCTGCAGGGCGCCATCGACGGCGCAAGCGGCAAGCCCGACGGCCAGGCCGGCCCGCTGGGCACGCCGGGAAACAGGCAGGGGGGCCGCGACTAGGCGGCCAGGGCAGCCGTCGCCGGCCCGCCGGACGTCATCCGTTCCGGGCCAGCGCGGCCTTTCCTGCGGCGGCGGCGGCCACTCGGTCCCGCCGCCGCTGCCGTTTGCCGGCGACGGTTCGCCGTTCTTCTGCACCGTCGTCCACGGCATCGCCAGCGTGCGCGATGCGCGCACGGTCGGCCGGGTGGGCCTGAGAGCCCTGATCGACTTCGACGTCGTCACCACGGCGGCGCTGGCGATCGGTCTGGTGTCGGTCAACCTGCTTGCGCCGGGCGCCCGGATGTACGTGGAACCGGCGGCGCTGGATGTTTCGGCGATCGCGGCTTGCACCAGCGCGGCGCACGACCAGGGTGTCGTCGGCTACCTCTCGCACATCATCCTGCCGACGCCGTTCGACCCGCCTTCGAAGGCGATCTGCTGCAGATACTGGGCGAACGCGGCAAACCGATGCACGATGTGATCGACGCCGGCGCGAACGTGTTCTTCAACATGGTGCGCATCGTCATGTACGTGGCGCCGATCGGCGCGTTAGGGGCGATCGCATTCACGATCGGGACATACGACGTGGGGTCGCTGCTCTCCTGCGGGCACCTGCTCGGCACCTACCACCTGACCGCCGCGTTCTTCGTCTTCGTCGTGCTCGGCACATCCGCGTCGGAATCGGTGCTGCCGCGGCTCACGGGCAAGCGGCGGCGCCATGGTCACCGTCATCGGCCGTCGCGACGATCGTCATCGACAGGTGGGAGGGCGCCGGCGCGGCGATCGACGTGCCGGACGTGGAGCCGCCGCCTCCGGACCACCCGCTGCTGGCGCGGGATATCCCGAACCTGCTGCTCACACCCCATGTCGCCTGGGCCAGTACCCGTGCGCAGGAGCGCCTGGCGCTGCGGTTGCAGCAGCTGGTCCACGCCGAGGCCGGACGGTGGCATGATATGCCGGTCCGGCCGCGGCCGGCTAGCAGGTAACGAACAGAGAAAGGAAACATGATGATCGATCATATGGATCATATCGTACTGACGACGACGGACGAGGAGGCATGCGTCGATTTCTACGTCGGCTTGCTGGGCATGCGGCTCGAGGTATTCGGCGAGAACCGCAAGGCCTTCGTCTTCGGCAATCAAAAGATCAACCTGCACGTCAAGGGCAGGGAGTTCGAACCCAAGGCGCACCTGCCCGTGCCCGGCGCGCTGGACCTGTGCTTCATCGCCGGCATCCCGCTGGACGAGGTCATCGGCCGGCTGCGCGCGCAGTCCGCGCGCATCATCGAGGGGCCGGTGCGCCGCACCGGGGCGAACGGCCCGATCGAATCGATCTACCTGCGCGACCCCGACCTGAACCTGATCGAAATCTCCGAATACATCGCCGGGTCCTGAGCGGCGCGCGGCCCCGCAGGCCCGGCTACCGTCCCGCGCGACCGGTTCAGTCGCCGCGCGGGCGCCCCGAGCCGTAGGGGTGCGTGCTCACCGGACGCGCGTCGGGGAACGCCGTGCGGAACCGCGCGACGTCGCCGCCATGGGTCGCGATCCAGCGGCGCGCCTCGGCGACCCGCTCGACATCTTCAAAGCAGTACACATCGCCGTCGAGCGCGACTTCATTCGTCAATTCCATTCCCGTTTCTTCCTTGTCGAGGGCGCCGCCAGCGCAATTCGCATGGTCCGTACCATGCGACTCGCGGCGCCTGCTCCACAGTCTACTCGCATGTCGCGGCACGCGCGGTGAATGCGCGGGATTCTTCGCCATCGTGCCGGCCGCGCCGCGGAGCGGCCGTTTCCGGCCCAATAGGTTGCCGCTCATTACGCCACGAAAATACAGCGGCGAATCGGCGGCACGCGGGTGAAAAATAGCGCATAGTGTGAACGTCACAAGCGAGCAGCGATGCTCGCCTCGCCTCCAGACAGCACCTGCTGCTCTGCCATTCTCACTGGACATTTCGGTGCACCGCGCGACGCACTGCGTCGGGTGCGCCCGCGGTCCAGGCCGCCACGCTTCCATAAAGGTACCCCATGTATCCATTCCCCCAATCCGTCAATCCCGCCGTCCGTTCGCATATCGATGCGCAGGTCGCATTCCTGACCGAGCTGTCGCAGACCATGTCGCGCTCCTTCCAGCAGGCCGTCCAGTTGAACATCGAGCTGGGCCAGACCCTGATCGAGGAAGCCACCGGCACGGCCCATCGCATGCTGACCACCGAGCGTCCCACCGACGCCCTGTCGGCGGCGGCGGCGCGCGCCCAGCCGGCCACCGACAAGCTGCGCACCTACCAGCAGCAGTTGTCGCAGCTTGCCGCCACTACCC
>DAMAFT010000518.1:0-3834 GCA_031995805.1 Massilia sp. | reverse complement strand
GGCGTTCATGATGATCTTCAGCGCCTGCGACAGCGGCGCGTTGCGCTCGCGCTTGGCCGCCTCGCGCTCCTGCCAGACGCGCGCGACGATGCCGGGCAGGCAGTGGCGCGTGCGCGAGAACCGTCCGCCGCGGTAGCCGGGCACCGTGTCCGCCGCGTCTTCCTCCAGGCCGGCGACCAGGCCGACCGGGTCGATCAGGAAGGTGCGGATAATCGACGGGTACAGGCTTTTATAGTCGAGCACCAGCACCGAGTCGTACAGGCCGGAACGCGAATCCATCACGAAGCCGCCCGGGCTGTCCGCCCCCGGCACGTCGCCGATGTTCGGCGCGACGCGCCCCAGGCGGTGCATCAGCGGCATGTAGGAATGCTCGAAAGCGGCCACCGAGCCGCCGCTGCGGTCCGCGGCCAGGCCGGTGACGCTGGCGCGCTCCAGCAGGAAGGCCATCAGCCCGGTCTTCGCGAAGATCCGCGTGACCAGTTCGCAGTCGCGCAGGTTGTAGCGCGCCAGCGCCGGCTTGTCCTGCTCGAACATGCGGTCGATGCTCGCCATGCGGTCGTAGGGATTGTCGATCGCCTTGCCTTCGCCCAGCAGGCTCTGCGCCACCGACTCCAGGCTGAACGAGGGAAAGGTCCAGGTGGCCGAGCGCAGCGCCTCGATGCCGTCGATGACCAGGCGCCCGGCGATGCAGACGAAGTAGTGCGACTGCGAACCGTGCTCGCGCCATTCCACCGCGCTGCCGTCGCGGCCCAGGCGCAGCGGGCGGCGCAGGCGCTCGGCGTGTTCCTGCAGCACGCGCAGGTCGAACTGCACCAGGTTCCAGCCGATGACGGCGTCCGGGTCGTGGCGCCGGATCCAGGCCTCGAAGCGGTCCAGCAGTTCCAGGCGCGTGGCGCACACCGCGTAGTCGAAGTCCAGCCCGGACGCATCGCCGTTGGCCGGACCGAGCATGTACACCTGGCGCTGGCCGCAGCCTTCCAGCGCGATCGAGCGCAGCTCGCCCTGCATGGTGGTCTCGATGTCGAGCGACACCGTGCGCAGGACCGGGCGGTAGCCGGGCGCAGGCTTGAGCTGGGCGTCCACCAGCAGGTCCGGCGCACCGGGCGCAGGCAGGCCCGCGAACGTGGCAGGCGCCGTGATGAAGCGCTCCATCAGGTAGCGGTCGGGCGGGCGCACGTCGGCCTCGTAGACGTCGATGCCGTGCTCGCGCAGGCGCTTCTCGATGCGCAGCAGCTGGCGGTAGTGACTGCAGTACAGGCCCAGCACCGGCCGGTTGCGGAAATCGCACAAGGCGAGCGCGCGCAAGTCCCAGCCACGCTCGCGCGCCAGCAGCGCGCACGCGCCTTCGCCCTGCTCCTGCGGCACGAACGCGATGGCCGGCTGCGGCGCCAGGCGCACGCGGCGCGGGCCGGCGTCGGTGGCGAGCCAGAATTCGACCTCGACGCCGGCATCGACGTCGCGCCAGTGGCGCGTGAGCAGGAAACCCTGCGGCGCGGCGGCGGTCATCGCCCGGGGACGACGCTCATGCGCCGGCCGCCAGGGCGTCGCCGCCGTAGCGCGCCAGTTCGGCCTCGGTGAAGCCGGCCCGGCGCCGCGCCTCGACGTTGAACGGCCCCTTCAGCACCGGCGCCTTGTACAGCACGGTCAGTGCGTCGTAGGTCGCCACGGGTTCGAGCGCGCGTCGGTCGCACAGGTACAGGTACCAGCGGTTGCCGATCTCGACGTGGCCGACCTCGTCGCGCAGCAGGATGTCGAGGATGGCGGCAGCCGCCCCGTCGCCGGCCTGGGCCAGCTTGGCGCGCAGCGGCGGGATGGCGTCCAGGCCGCGCGCCTCCATCGTGCGCGGCACCAGCGCCATGCGCGCCAGCACGTCGGCGCTGGTCTTGGCGACCATCTCCCACAGGCTGTCGTGGCCGGGAAAGTCGCCGTAGCGCCAGCCCAGCGTCTCCAGGTGCGCGGCCAGCAGGCCGAAGTGGTACGCTTCCTCGGCGGCCACGCGCAGCCAGTCGGTGTAGTACGGCGCCGGCAGCGCGGGAAAGCGCCAGATCGCGTCCAGCGCCAGGTTGATCGCATTGAATTCGATGTGGGCCAGCGCATGCACGAGCATGGCGCGTCCGTCCACGGTGGCCATCGAGCGCCGTCCGAGCAGGCGCGGCGACACCAGTGCCGGCCGCGCCGGGCGGCCGGGGATGTCACCGGCGGGCGCCAGCACGGCATCCGGATCGACGGCCAGCGCGCCGGCCGCGTGCGCCGCGGCGAGCGCCGCCACGCCGGCGGTCTTGGCGGCGGGATCGGTCTCGAGCAGGCAGCGCAGGGATTGCGCGCGCAACTCGGGTGGTGCGGGCAGCGGCGGGGTCGTCATCGATGGATCCGGCATGGCAAAAACGCAAAGGGCGGTAGTGTAGCATCCGGCCATGCCGGACACCACGCTACCGCCCTGCCCTGCGGTCGCGCCGGAGCAGGCGTTGCCTGCATCAGCGCTGGATCGGCGTGTCCTCGCTGCGCGGCGGCGTCACCAGCGGCGGCGGCTGCATCGGCTGCGGCGCGATCGGTTGCGGGCCGGTGCCGGTGCCGGCGTCCGTGGAGCCGGTGGCCGAGCTGCCGGTAGCCGCGCTGCCGGCGGCATTGGTCGCGCCGCTGCCCGATGCGCTGCTGCCCGTGCCAGAGTTGCCGGTGGCGGCGGCGCCTTCGTCCAGGCTGCGCGGCGTGGCGTCGGACACGGCCGCGCCGGTATCGGCGCCGCCGGATGCCGTGCTGCCGCCCTGCGAACTGCCCATGGCGGTCGCATTGGCGGCGCTACCGGCGGCGGCCTCGGGCACCGTGGTCGTGCTGACCACGCGCTCGCTCACGCCGCCGCTGGGCGCAGCGGCCACCAACTGCTTCGCATTGGCCATGTCGTCGCGGTAGACCTGGCGTGCCTGCTCGAGGCAGGACGCGCGCTCGCTCTTCGCGCCGCGCCCGCACTCGGTCTTCTGCTGGGCGTAGGCCGCGTTGATTTCCTTCTTGATGGTGGCAAGGCTTTGCTGCTGGTTCTTGTTACCCTGGTACCAACGTGCCGGGTCGCCGGGCTTCTTGCCGGCCTGGTCCTGGGCCGCCATGGCCGGCGCGGTAGCGACGGCGCACAATGCGCACGCCGCGGCGATGCTGCGAATCGAAAGCATGGTGAGTTTCATGTTGTCCTCCTGATGGTGTGCGTTCCAAGGGCTGCGCCGACCGGCGCACGCCGCTACGCGCCTCGCGCCACCTTGTCAAGGTGACATCAGGCTTGGTGCCAGTATAGTCGTTTTAACAGCATCCCCGCGTTCCTTTCCTTTGGGCATATTTACAGCCGGGGCCGCGTCGCGGCGACGCGTGCGGGCGGATTTCTGAAAACGGTTTCAAAAATATTGATAAGCATGCTAGGATTCAAATGTTTGCGCAAACAATCTATTGCGCAGGCGACGGCAAGGGGCGATCCGGCATGGCGGTCCAGCAGTATTTCCGATAACCTCTTGCCTCGGCGAACGTAGAACACAGGCAACGTTCGCCGCAAAGCGGCACGTGGGCTCCAAGCAGCATCGGCCGACGACATAACAAACAGCGGACGACACGTCCGCCATACGAGACACCTATTCATGAACCTGTTTTCTTCCCTCGACACATTCGTCTTCCTCGTCTACTTCGTGGTCGTGGCCGGCTACGGCATCTGGGTCTACCGGCGCAAGAAGAGTGCTTCGACCTCCGCCTCGCACGACTACTTCCTCGCGGAGGGGTCGCTGACGTGGTGGGCGATCGGCGCGTCGCTGATCGCCTCGAACATCTCGGCCGAGCAGTTCATCGGCATGAGCGGCTCCG
>DAMAFT010000517.1:0-3840 GCA_031995805.1 Massilia sp. | reverse complement strand
TGGCCCTCCTCTTCCTGCATTGCGGCGGCCACGGAGAGGAAGAGGAGGGCCACGACCACGAGGGCGAAGAGCACGACCATGATCACGACCATGAGCATGGCGGCGCGGTCCCGGTCGTGAAGCTGGACAGCGACCGCTGGGACGTGCGCGGCGAATACCGCGACCCGCTGGCCGGCATCCGGCGCGTGAGCCTGCGCGCCGCGTTCACCGATTACCGGCACGACGAACTCGAGGACGGCGCCGTCTCCACCAGCTTCCGCAACAAGGGGCACGACGTGCGGGTCGAGGTCGAGCACCTGCCGTTGTGGGGCTGGCGCGGCGTCGCCGGACTGCAGACCACGCGGCGCGACTTCGAGGCGGCCGGCGAGGAAGCCTACGTGGCGCCGACGCTGACCAGGAAGCACGCCGCCTTCCTCACCGAGGAATACCGCATCGGCGCCTGGCGTTTCGAGGCCGCCGCGCGCCACGAATGGCAGGACATCGACGTCGACAGCGCGACGCTGAAGGACACCAGCGCCAGCGGCACCTCGCTGTCGGCCGGCGCGGTGTGGAAGTTCCATCCGCAGTACTCGCTGGGCGCCTCGCTGTCGCGCAGCCACCGCCTGCCGACCGCCGAGGAGCTGTACGCGGACGGCGCGCACCTGGCCACCAGCACCTACGAGGTCGGCAACGAGAACCTGGGCAAGGAGACGTCGAACAACGTCGACGTCACGCTGCGCAAGTTCGCCGGCGCGACCACCTTCTCGCTGAGCGCCTTCCACAATCGCATCGACAACTACATTCATGCGCGCACGCTCGACAGCCACGAGGGTTTCCAGCTGATCGAATACGCGCAGCGCGACGCCACCTTCACGGGCCTGGAGGGCGAGCTGCGCCACAAGTTCTCGCCGTCCTTCGCCGCCACGCTGTTCGGCGACGTCGTGCGCGCCCGCTTCGACGACGGCCCCGGCAGCCGCGACATCCCGCGCACGCCGGCCGCGCGCCTGGGCATGCGCCTGGACGGGGAATGGCAGGCCTGGCACGGCATGGTCGAGGCCTACCGTGTCGGCAGGCAGGACAAGGTGGCCGATCACGAAAGCCCGACCGCCGGCTACAACATGCTCAACATCGGCACCCATTACACGACGCGCGTCGGCGGCGTGCCGGCCCAGTTCTATGCGCGGGTGAACAACTTGACCAACGCGCTGGCGTTCAGCCATACGTCGTTCATCAAGGGGGCGGCGCCGCTGGCTGGGAGGAATCTGACGGCGGGGGTGAGGTTGCTGTTCTGAGCCTGCGAAGGTGCGCACCCCGTGCGCACCCCGTATGCACCATGCGCGGGCGTGATCCGCCGGCGCTTACCGGCACGCGCTGCACAAGCCATACAGCGTCAGCTCGTGCGACTCCAGCTGGAAGCCTTCCGGCGCCAGCTTCTGCATGTCGCCCGGGCAGGCATGGACTTCGTACACGCGGTCGCAGGCGCGGCAGTGGAAATGGTGGTGGTGGCCGTGGCCGGCGATCTCGTAGCGGTCGCCGCCGCCCGGCAGCGCCACGGCCGCGATGTCGCCCGCTTCCAGCATGGCCTTGATGTTGCGGTAGACCGTCGCCAGGCCCATGCCCGGCACGGCGCCCTGTGCCGCTTCCAGGATTTCCTGCGGGGACAGCGGGCGGCCGGCGTCGGCGATGCATTGCTGGATCGCCTTGCGTTGGCGCGTATTGCGTTCCATGGCCTTCAGCCCAGCGTGCGGATGTGCGCCAGTACGTCGTCCTGGCGGCCCTGGGCGACCAGCTGCGCCGGCGTGGCGCCGTCGAAGGCGGGCAGGGGGGCGTTCATCCAGGCGTCGGCGGCGGCGTCGCCGCCGAGGATGGGGCGCATCGCGTGCATGACGGTGTAGTACGCCTGCGCGGTGCGCGACTGTTGCTGGAAGCGTTCGCGCAGCGCGGCGAAGGCATCGGGGTTGAGGGGTGCGTCGTTGGCCATGCCGCAGTGTAGCAGAGCGCCGCCCGCGAGCCTACCGGCGCCGCTGCGCCGCGCCGCCCACCAGCAGCGTCGCGCCTTCCAAGCGCGTGCGGATCAGGCAGTCGCGGCCGGCGGCGCGGCCCTGGCGCAGCACCAGGTCCGTGCCCAGCGCCACGCCCAGCGCGCCCGCCGCCACCCCGGTCGCGGCATCTTCCAGCGCCGGATCGAGGTGGTTGAAGTTGCGCCCCTCCAGCATGCCGTCGCCACGGCGGCACCAGGCATAGATGCCGTTCACCCCGTTTTCCCGGCCCCAGTCCGCGATGCCCGCGAGGTCCGGCGCCAGCGCGTACAGGGCATCCGGGTCGGCGACCTCCACCAGCAGCTTGGGGCTGCCGACCGATGCCGTGCGCGGTGAGGACATGGGCACGAAGCCGGGCGCGCGCAGCAGCGCCGCCAGTTGCGCCGCTGCCATGCCGGCGGCCGGCGCCGGCTGCGCCGCGAGACGCACGAAATAGTCGCCGCCGTCGCGCAGCAGTGCCAGGCGCTGGCCGTGCATGGCGGTTGCCACGGCGATCGATCCGGCATCGGGCCGGCGGTCGAACAGCAGCGCGGCCACCGCCAGCGTCGCGTGCAGGCACAGCGGACTGCGCGTGTGCGGATACCAGTAGTCGACGCGGAGCGTATCGGCGGCGTCGGCGCCGGTATCCAGGAAGACGCAGGTGGTGTCGCGCTCGCGCGCCAGGCCCAGGCGGGCTGCGGAATCGGCGGAAGCGCCTTCGACCACCAGCGCCGGGTTGCCTTCCCCGGAGCGGGCGCCGAAGCAGATCAATTCATGGATGTGCATGGTTCTCGATTGTCGGGTTCGCAGTATATACTGTGTTTTTGTACAGTATTCTATGATGGCAGCATCATTCTAGCGCGTAAGCAAGCCATATCGATGCCGACCGATCCGCCATCCACGCAGGGACTGCCCGCTTACGCGGAGCTGTTTTGCCTGTCGAACTTTTCCTTCCTGCAGGGCGCCTCGCATGCGGAAGAGCTGGTGGCGCGCGCCGTGGAACTGGGCTACTCGGCGCTGGCGGTCACGGACGAGTGCTCGCTGGCCGGCGTGGTGCGCGCCCACGCGCAGGCGAAGCGGGCCAGGTTCCCGCTCATCATCGGCGCGCACTTCCACCTCGGACACCAGGACGGCGCGCGCGCCCTGTCGCTGCTGCTGCTGGCGCAGAACCGCAACGGCTACGGCAACCTGGCGGAACTGGTCACGCTCGGGCGCATGCGCAGCAGCAAGGGCAGTTACCTGCTGCGCCCGGCCGACCTGGACGCGCCGCCGCCGGGACTGGAACACCTGGCCGGCATGCCGGATTGCCTGGCGATCCTGCTGCCGGCCTATCCGGGCCACGAGGCGTTCGACGTCGACCGTCTGCATGCGCAGGCCGCGTGGCTGGCGCAGACCTTCCCGGGCCGCGCCTGGATCGGCCTGAACCTGCTGCACCGCGCCGCCGACGAGGCGCACCGCATGGCCGTCGAGGAAGTGGGCTGGCAGCACGGCCTGCCGATCGTCGCGCTGGGCCACGTGACGATGCACGTGCGCTCGCGCAAGCCGCTGCAGGACACCTTGTCCGCCATCCGCATCGGCAAGCCGGTGGGCGAATGCGGCTACCGGCTGGCGCAGAACGCCGAGCAGCACCTGCGCTCGCGCCTGCGCCTGGCCAATATCTACCCGCGCAAGGCGCTGCAGGAAACGATCCGCATCGCGCGCCTGTGCACGTTCTCGCTCGACGAATTGCGCTACGAGTATCCGGACGAAGTGGTGCCGCCGGGCCACACGGCGGCCAGCTGGCTGCGCCGCGAAACCTGGACCGGGGCGCACCGGCGCTTCCGCGAGGGCATCCCGGCCAAGG
>DAMAFT010000516.1:0-3857 GCA_031995805.1 Massilia sp. | reverse complement strand
GCCCAGCCGCGCCAAGGGGGGCCTGGGCATCGGCCTGGCCGTCGTCAAGTCGCTGGTCGAGCAGCAGCACGGCACGGTGGCGGTGCACAGCGCCGGGCCGCAGCAGGGCAGCACCTTCGTCGTGCGCCTGCCGCCGGCGCAGCCGGTCGCGCCGGGGGCGGCGGCGGCGGTCGCCGCCGACGCACCGCCCGCCCGCGGTACCCGCGTGCTGGTGGTGGAGGACAATGCCGACGTGCGCGAGATGATGTGCGCACTGCTGCAGTCGCGCGGCTGCGCGGTGACGGCGGCGGCCGACGGCGGCAGCGCCATCGCGCTGGCCACGGCGCAGCCGCCGCAGGTGGCCTTCGTCGACATCGACCTGCCCGACGTCCCGGGCTACGAAGTGGCGCGCGCGCTGGTGCGCCTGGGCGGCGTCCGGCTGGTGGCGGTGACCGGCTACGGCCAGCCCGACGACGTGCGCCGCGCGCTCGAGGCCGGCTTCGACCGCCACCTCAAGAAGCCGGTGCGCCTGGAAGACCTGGAACAGGCGCTGGCCGAGGCCATCCCCGCAGGCGCGGCGCCGTCAATGTGAAGTTGGCTTTCCCTGAATTTGCATTCTCGTGACTGTTCAGGTTTGTTTTATTAGAAATAGTGATTTTGATTTCGAATGAAATGATAAGGAATCGGCATTCCAGGGTTCGCCGTCTTTTTATGATGACGATATTGAACATTAAATCGAAAAAGGCTGATTTAACAGTCTTTCCGCGTAGCGTACCCCGTTTGGAGAAAGGCGGCGACACAGCGAAACAAAGATGGTGAACACGATTGAAATCATTTGGCAATATTAAAATTGTCAAGTAATCTATGGTTTAAATAAGTCAATCACTGACTGTATAAAACCATGGCGGATTCGAATCCAGGCAGGTATTCCGGTTATCGCGACGATGCGGCCGTGGCGGCCGCGCTGGGTGCCCGGGGAGGGGAGCATCCGGGAGCCGATCCGGCGGAAAGCGCGCTGCTGGCCGGGCTGGCCCAGCAACTGGCCGACGATCCGCACGGCTTGCTGCAGCGCGTGGCCGACCTGGCGCGCGCGCTGTGCGGCGCCGATTCCGTCGTGATCGCCATCCGCGACGCCGGTCCCGGCGGCGAGCCCGGCGCCGGCATGGGGATCCGCTGGTGCGCCGTGTCCGGGCGCCTGGCCCCGCACCACGGCGCCCACTGGCTCGCCGATGCCTGTCCCTGCGGCGCCAGCATCCTGGCCGACGGCGCCGTGCTGTTCGAGCGGCCCGCGCAGGAATTCCCGTCGATCCGCGCCACCGGCCTGCCCATGGGCGAGACGCTGGGTGTGCCGTGGCGCGTGCAGGGCCGGCCGGAAGGGTCGCTGAACGCCATGATGCCGGAAGGCGGGGGGCGCCGCCTGGACGCCGACGACCTGCGCCGCCTGCGCGCCTGCGCCGCCTTCGCCGCCGCCGCCCACCGTGCCTATGGCGCGGCGCTGGGCGAGGGGGCGCTGGAGCGCGAGGTCGCGGCGCGCCTGCGTCCCGTGCTGGAACGCGAGGAGCACCTGCAGCGCGAGGTGGAGGAAAGCCGTGCGGCCGAACGCGTGCTGCGCGAGCACAAGGCCCTGGTCGACGCCACCCTGAGCGTGCGCACCGTGGGCGTCATGTATTTCGACCTGGACGGCACCGTGCGCGACGTCAACGACACGTTCGAGCGCATGACCGGCTATACCTGCAGCGAACTGAACTCGATGGACCACTGGCGCAGCATGACGCCGCCGGAGTTCTGGGCCGTCACCGAACGTGCGCTGCGCGACCTGGCCGAGGGCGGCACCACCGCACCCTACACCAAGCAGATGCTGCGCAAGGACGGCAGCCTGTGGTGGGGCCTGTTCGCGCCGGCGCGCATCAGCGGCGCCGGCGCCCAGGGGCGCTGCGTGCTGTTCGTGATCGACGTCAGCGAGAACAAGGAAAACGAGGAGGCGTTGCGCGCCAGCGAGGGGCGCTTCCGCGCGCTGGCCGACGCCTCGCCGGCGCTGGTCTGGCAGTTCGATGCCGACGGCCGGGTGATCTACCTGAACCAGCGCTGCATCGACGACGGCGCCGGCGATCCGGCCGCGGGCGCCGCGGGCTGGCGCAACATCGTCCCGCCGGCCGACATGGACGCCTACCTGGACGCCGTGTTCGAGGCGATCCGCACCGACGGCAGCTTCGTCCTGCGTCTCGAGACGCCGGTGCGCGGCGGCGCGCGCCACTGGTTCGAATCGCATGCCTCGCCCTGGCTGGCGGGCGACGGCACGCTGCGCGGCTACGTCGGCATCGCGCTCGACATCACCGCCGCGGTACAGGCCGAGGAGGCGCTGAGGGAAGCCGACCGGCGCAAGGACGAGTTCCTGGCGACGCTGGCCCACGAATTGCGCAATCCGCTCGCGCCGATCAGCAATGCCGTGCAGCTGATGCGCCGGCCGGACGGGCGGCGCCAGTCCGACCGCGTGGTCGAGATGGTGGGGCGCCAGGTGCGCCAGATCGTGCGCCTGGTCGACGACCTGATGGAAGTGTCGCGCATCGCACGCGGCAAGGTCGACCTGAAGCTGGAGCGCGTGCCGTTCGCCGAGATCGTGCGCAGCGCCGTCGAGAGCTGCCAGCCGGCCATCGAGCGCGCCGGCCACCAGCTCGCGGTAGCGCTGCCGGAAGAACCGCTGGTGCTGGACGCCGACCGCGTGCGCCTGACCCAGGTGTTCGCCAACCTGCTGGGCAATGCGGCCAAGTACACCGATGCCGGCGGACGCATCTGGTTCGACGTGCGGCGCGAGGGCGACGCCCTGGTCGCGTCGGTGCGCGATACCGGCATCGGCATCCCGCCGGCCGAGCTGGGGCGCGTGTTCGACATGTTCGCCCAGGCCCACCGCGCGGTCGGGCGCGGGCAGGGCGGGCTGGGCATCGGCCTGACGATGGTCAAGAGCCTCGTCGAGATGCACCACGGCACCGTGGAAGCGCGCAGCGAAGGCTGCGGGCAGGGCAGCGAATTCCTCGTGCGCCTGCCGCTGGCCCAGCCGGCCGCGCCGGCCGCGCCGCCGGCGGCGCTGGGCCAGGCCCTGCCGGCGGCGCCGCTGCACGGCCAGCGCATCCTGGTGGTGGACGACAATCGCGACGCCGCCGACACGCTGGCCCTGCTGCTGGAAGCCGACGGCGCCGACGTGCGCGTGGCCTACGACGGCCGCGCCGCCCTGTCCACGGCGGAAACATTCTTGCCGACAAGCGTGCTGCTCGACATCGGCATGCCCGGCATGGACGGCTACGAGGTGGCGCGCCGGCTGCGCCAGGACAGCCGCTTCGCCGACATGCGCATCGTCGCGCTGACGGGCTGGGGCCAGGACGCCGACCGGCGCCAGGCGCGCAACCGCGGCTTCTCCCACCACCTCACCAAACCGGTCGGACTGGAGGAACTGCACGCCGTCCTTGCCTGAAACATCTGGATACAAATATGCATGCACATGCACGGTGCATTTGTTCCCCTTCGTGCGCTAGCTAACGTCAAGGTGCGAACCCCGCTGCTAGAGTGAAATCACGTCGACCACTGTTGGGAGGCAGCGATGACGTGGCTATCACATATCGTGCGTTACCTGGGCGTGCTGAACGATCCCAGGCTGGAACCGGAAACCATCGACGGCCTGCCGCCGTTCGCGCTGCGCCAGGCCGTCGAGTCCTTGCTGCGCCAGGGCTGGATCAAGACCTACGAGTACACGAACGCCGACGCGTGGATCGACTATGCGCGCGTCGACCTGCGGCGCGGCAGGTCCAAGCTCAAGCTGGAGTGGGACCAGGAAAGCGGCGGCAGCGTGGCCGGGCCGCATGCGGTGCTGACGGAGTTGCGGGTAC
>DAMAFT010000515.1:0-3857 GCA_031995805.1 Massilia sp. | reverse complement strand
ACGCGACGGCGCGCATTACCCTGATCTACCAGCAACTGTACAACCGCGCCCCGGATGCCGCCGGCCTGGCATTCTGGACCGGCGCAATCGCCAACGGCGGCATGAGCGTGGGCGAAGCGGCCGTCCAGATCCTGCACGGCGCCCAGGGTAATGATGCGGTGCTGGCTACGGCGCGCCAGGCGGCGGTCGAATCGTTCACCGCGGCCGTCGCGAAGTCGGGCGTGGCCTACGACGGCGCCGCCGCGATCGAGGCGGCGCGCGTGCTGGTGAAAGCCGTCGGCACGGCGACTACGCCCGCCGACATGGCGGCCATGGTCGAGGCAACCGCGAAACTGGTGCAGGCCGCCCACGACAATCCGCAGGTGGTCACGGCGATCGCCACCGGCACCACGCTGGAAAAACTGTTCGACACGGCGCGCGGCCAGGCCGAACCGCTCAAGCTGGTGCAGGCGCTGGCCGACGTGGCGCAGGCCGCGGCCGGCAATCCGGTCACGCTGGAGTCGCTGCTGCGCGGCGGCGGCATGGCCAAGGTGCTGGAAGTGATGCCGGCCGCGGCGACGCTGGGCGACGTGGTGACCGCGCTGGGCAACGGCGGCCTGCCGGCCGCGATCGACGTCGTATACCCGCCGGCGCCGGCGCCGGCGCCGCCGCTGACCCTGAAGTTCGTGAGCGTCAGCGAAGACGCGCTCAACGACGCCCAGCACGACAACGTCACCAACGTCGCCAGCGCCGAGGTCGCGTTCTCGTATTCGCGTACCCTGAAGAGCAGCCAGCACGTCGAGTGGAGCAGCGACGGCGGCGCGACCTGGCACACCGACGGCTTCGACCTGGACGCCAAGGCGCGCACCATCACCATCCACGACGTCGACCTGACCGCCGGCGAGCCGGCGCCGGCGGGGCGCCTGGCCGGGGTCCTGCGTGCGCCGCTCCCGCGCGACCTGACCACCACCGTCGAGGTGCGCGTGGTCGAAGGCAGCAAGGTCGTGGCCACCAGCACCCAGGACATCGTCTACGACCACTACGTGCCGCGGCCGGGCGTGACGTTCGATACCGACGGCACGCACGAGGACATGATCGAGCTCGGCGCGATCGTCACCAGCAAGGCCGACTACACGGTAACGAACCACGACGCGGGCGCCAAGCTCAGCTACCTGGTCGACGACGGCAGCCCGGCCCCGGCATGGACCGACGTCAAGCCGGTGCTGAAGGAAGGCACGAACCAGTTTTCCGTGCGCGCGATCGATGCCGCCGGCAACGTCGCCATCAACGAGGTGGCCGTCAAGCTCGACACTACGGCGCCGGCCGCCATCGCCAGCCTGGCCCTGGACACGGACAGCGGCGCGTTGGCGACCGACAAGGTGACGAACGTGGCCAAGGTCAAGATCGCGGGCCTGGACACGGCCACCGATACCGCCTGGGAATACAGCCTGGACCAGGGCGCGCACTGGCAGGGCGGCGATGTCAACGACGGCAGCGGCATGGCGATCCTGGACCTGGGCCAGGAACCGGACGGCGCCAAGACGGTGTGGGTGCGCCAGTACGATGCCGCCGGCAACGTCGGCGCTACCGTGAGCCTGCTGGACTTCACGCTCGACACCACGGCCCCGGCCGTGGCCTTCGCCTTCGACCGCGTCAGCGGCAACACCGACACGAGCAAGCCGGCCAGCACCGCGAGCAGCACGGCGGACGTCACCTTCAAGTTCACCGGCCAGATGGCTTCCGGCGACGTCGTCCAGTGGCGCACCGGCAGCGGCGATTGGCAGGCCGTCGCCGCCGGCGACATCGGCGCGTCCTCCGTCACGATCCACGGCGTGGACCTGTCCACCTCCGACCCGACCGTGCAGGTCCGGATCGGCGACGCCGCCGGCAACTTCGCAGCCCCGGTCGGCCAGGTGATCGACGGCCCCTATACGCCGGTACCGTTCTCGGTCACGGCGGTGCGGGGCGGCCTCGAACTGAAGGGCGTCGTGGGTGGCGCGGCGTACATCAATACCGGCGTCATGCAGGTCAAGCTGACGCTGGACGCCGCCGGCGCCGATCCGATCGCCGGCGTCACCGGGCTGCACGCACAAGCGGACGTGGTGCAGGGCGTGGTTGGTTCGAGCGGGACCTTTACCTTTCCGCCTAACAACAGCATCCGCTATACGCTGGGTACCGACGGCGCGGATACTGGCGTCGTCGGCAAGTATGTCTGGGGCTTCGGCGGCGACGACGACCTCAAGGGCCTCGACACCAACGACGCCGAGTACGGCAAGGACTACCTGTACGGCGGCGCCGGCAACGACACGCTAACCGGCGGCAAGGGCGCCGATATCCTGAGCGGCGGCGCCGGCGCGGACGTGTTCAACATCGGCAAGGGCGACTCGAGGCTGTTCGACAACGACACCATCGTGGACTTCGACCGCACCGACAAACTGGTGTTCACGGATGCGAACTGGTCGGATGCGAAGATGACGGTCGACAACACCTTCTATACCTCGTTCGACACGCTGATGAATGTCGCGTTCCGCGCCATGGGTTATCCGAACGCGGCCGAGAAGCCGCCGGTGTACGTGGCGCAGGTCAATGCCGATACGTATATCTTCGCCAAGAACGATGCTTCGGACGAATTCCTGATCGGTATCGACCAGATTGTCAAGCTGGCCAATGTCTCGCTGGCGGATGTGTACGCGTCGAATATCGCGGGCATCGCCAGCAGCGTATCCACCGGCAATGCGACGGTCGTGACGTCGGGCCTGGGGGACGCGGCAAGCCGTGGCGCGTTGCCGTACTACGTGAAAGGCGCGGACAACAGCGGATATGCGGACGAGATCGTCGGTGGCAGCGGCAACGACGTGCTCAAGGGCGGCAAGGAAGGCGACACCATCTACCTGCACGGCGGCCACGACACGCTGGCCTATGCGAACCCGGACGAGTCGAACCTCGGGAGCGTGATCAGCGGCAGGGGGAACACACTCGACACGGTCAAGGCCGTTGGTGGCGTGCAGATCGATCCGATCACCTTCGACTTCGGCACCGACGTGCTGGCGGTGAAAACCGTCAGCGCCGCACCGGTGGCCGAAGATGCCGGCCTGGCCGCCGTCCTCGGCACCCTGTATCACCAGAACGCGACGTCGCGCTACGACGCCTTGCTGGTGAACATGGGCAGCGACCGTTCCTACCTGGTGGTGAACAACGGCGACGATGTCATCGACCAGAACGACTACGTCATCAAGATCGTCGGTACGGGGGAGATCGCGCTGGACGATGCGCACAACGTGACCTACATCTTCCGCGCGCCGGACTGACGATCCGCTCGCATCCGCTGAAACCGCCCTCGACAGGGCGGTTTTTTTATACATCCATGCTGCATCCACAGTAATTTATTTATTGAAAGGAAATATTTTAATTTGGCAAATTAATTCAAATGATAAATATGCCAATGATTAGCCGAAATTTTGTTTTTTTACTTATTGAACAAAGACATTTGTCTAAATTAACCAACGGAAATAATTAATGCGTTTTGAATTGCCGTAAGTCTAGATTTTCCTCTGCTATATTCCGTTTTCCGAATGCAAGATTCGGCTGGATTCCCGCAGAGACAACGACTACATTTTCAAAATGGCAAACACCTACGATTCGACGATCAATTCGTTCTACCTGGCTTATTACGGCCGTCCGGCCGATCCAGCCGGCCTGACTTTCTGGTCGACCCAGCTCGACAATGCGAACGGCAACTTCGGCGCGATCGCCGACGCTTTCGCCACCTCGAACGAGGCGCAGGAGCGCTTTGGCGCGCGCGACGCCGCCGCCCGCATTACCGATATCTATGAACAACTGTTCGAGCGCACCCCGGACAGTTGTTCATAGATATCGGT
>DAMAFT010000514.1:0-3865 GCA_031995805.1 Massilia sp. | reverse complement strand
TCTCGGCTGCGCCCGGCCTTCCGTTTTGCAATGCGCCAGCGCCATGCCAGCGACGGAGCCGGCACCGTCCCGCATCTTCCGTCGCAGGAACCACTCCGCAAGCCACCGTCGAGTTCGGCCGTCTGCAGGCGATTTGCTGCACTTGCGTTATAATGCCGCGCGGGCCAGCCAGGCGCACCGTCCTGGCCAGGTTCCCGGGTTACCGACTCTTCTCTCCCCACGCCTGCGCAAACCGGTTCTTCCTGGCTTCCCTCATGGTGACATGCGCTGTTTGCTGCGTTGCAGCATCGATGCCCGGGAGCGGTCGGCCAATCAACCGACGCACCCGCATGCCGCGCGCGTCCCGACTTCGGATCATCATGTCATCTCAACAATTCCGCGCCGAGTGGCTCCCGGACCTGCGCCAGAACCTGCTGGCGGGACTCACGACGTCGTTCGCGCTGGTCCCCGAGTGCATCGCCTTCGCGCTGGTCGCCCAGCTCAACCCGCTCATGGGGCTGTACGGGGCCTTCATCATCTGCGCGCTGACCGCGATCTTCGGCGGCCGGCCCGGCATGATCTCGGGCGCCGCCGGGTCGATGGCGGTCGTCATCGTCGCCCTCGTGGCGCGCCACGGCGTGCAGTACCTGCTGGCGACGGTCGTCCTCGGCGGCCTCATCATGGCGCTGTTCGGCCTGCTCCGGCTCGGCAAGCTGATCCGCATGGTGCCGCATCCCGTCATGCTCGGCTTCGTCAACGGCCTGGCGATCATCATCGCCTCGGCCCAGCTGGAGCACTTCCGGGAAGCCACGCCCCAGGGGACGCACTGGTTGCAGGGCATGCCGCTGGCCATCATGTGCGGCCTGGTCGCCCTCACCATGGCGATCGTCTACCTGCTGCCGCGCTTCACCAGGGCCGCGCCGCCCGCGCTCGTTGCCATCCTCGGCGTCGGCCTGCTCGGCTATGCCCTGGACCTGCCGACGCGCACGCTGGGCGACCTGGCGCAGATGGCCGGCGGCCTGCCCGCATTGCACGTGCCGGCGGTGCCGCTCGACATGGCGACGCTGCGCATCATCCTGCCGTACGCCGTGCTGATGGCGATGGTCGGCCTGCTCGAGACGCTGCTGACCTTCAACCTGACCGACGACATCACGGGCACGCGCGGCGCGCCGAACCGCGAGTGCGTCGCGCTCGGCGCGGCCAACGTCGTGTCCGGGCTGTTCGGCGGCATGGGCGGCTGCGCCATGATCGGCCAGACCATGATCAACCTGAGCTCGGGCGGCCGCTCGCGCCTGTCGGGCGCCACCGCCGGCATCATGATCCTGCTGTTCGTGCTGTTCCTGGCGCCGCTGATCGCGCACATCCCGCTGGCCGCGCTGGTCGGCGTCATGTTCGTGGTGGCGCAGGAAACCTTCGCCTGGGGTTCGCTGCGCGTGCTCGACAAGGTGCCGCGCCACGACGCGCTGGTGATCGTCGCGGTGACGATCATCACCGTGTTCACCGACCTGGCGACGGCCGTCCTGTGCGGCATCGTGATCGCCGCGCTGTCCTTCGCCTGGCAGCATGCGCTGGAGATGCGCGCCGACATCGACGACGCCGAAGGCGGCGTGCGCACCTATCGCCCGCACGGCACCCTGTTCTTCGCCTCGGCCACCCGGTTCCAGGAACTGTTCGCGCCCGCGACCGACCCGGCGCGCGTCGTCCTCGACTGCCGCCACCTGCGCCTGGCCGACCATTCCGCCATCGCGGCGATGGAAAGCCTGTACGAACGCTACGACAAGGCCGGCAAGCACCTGCAGGTCATGCACCTGTCGACGCGCTGCCACGGCCTGCTGCAGCGCGCCGGCGTCGACGTCGGGGCCTGAGGCGGTTCAGGCAGCGGGCGCAGGATCGAGGCGCACGTCGACCCGGCCATTTTCTGCTGCCGGCCCTGCTGCAGGGCAGGCTGGTCCGGGTTTCTCGCGGCCGCAGGAAGGATGCCGGCGATTGCGCGCCGCAGGCGAGAAGATCGAATGCGTCGGCCGGCCCGACGCGTGACCGTGGTGGACACGGCGTCCTGCCGGCGCTCCAGGTGGACTATCGCGTCGCGATCACGCTGCGCCGCGCATCCGCCGCCACCAGGCGCAGCGGCACCCCGCGGCGGCGCAGCGTGTCGACCAGGTCGGCGCGGATGATCGCCAAACCCGGGATGCCTGCGCGCGCCTCGCGCGTCCAGCGCGCGGTAAAGGCGTCCAGCGTGGGAATCGCCAGTGCCGGCTGCTGTTCCAGGCCGAAGGCGAATTCGTCCTGGTAGTCGACCAGCGTGGCCGTGCGGCCCAGGTAGAAGGTCAGCGCCTGTTCGTACATGCCGACCGAGTACAGGTGCGTGGCCGGCGTCAGCGCGGCGCGGATGGCCGGCAGCAGGTTGGCGCCGGTGCGCAGCGCCGCGACCGGCCCGAAGCCGGCCAGCAGCAACTGGCCGGCCAGGAAGCCGCCGATGGCGATCGCGGCGACGTGGTGCTGCGGCCGGCTGCGGCGCAGGTTCCACAAGGCGACGCCGGCCCCGCCCAGCAGCGCCAGGCCGCTCGCGGCGATCCAGGGCATCCAGGCGCGGTAGGCGGCGGCTTCGGCCGGGATGCGCGCGAAACGGCCGGCGCAGCCTGCGGCCGCCAGCAGGGCGATGCCGGCCACGACGGCAAGCAGCGCGTTGACGGCGACGATCCGGCGCGGCGCTTCCTCGACGTAGCGGCCGAGCAGCAGGGCCAGTGCCGGAAACACCGGCAGGATGTAGCCCGGCAGTTTCGAGTTCGAGGCCGAGAAGAAGGCGACGATGACGGCGACCCAGGCCAGCGCCAGCAGGCGCGGACGGAAGGCGCCGGCCGGCGCGCCTTCCGGCGCGGTGCGGCGCAGTCCCGCCGCCAGCCCGTGGAGCAGCACGCCCAGCCAGGGAATGCTGCCGACGGCGAGCAGCGCCAGGAAATACCACCAGGGCCCTTCGCGATGGTGTTCCTTGAGCACGAAGCGTTCGACGTGCTCGTGGATGAAGAAGAAGTACGGCTGCTCCGGATTGCGCAGGCCGACCAGCACGAACCAGGGCGCGGCCAGCAGCAGGAACAGCGGCAGGCCGCGGGCGACGTGCAGGCGCTTCCAGATGCCGGCGTCGCGCGCGGCGAGCATGTAGGCCGCCAGCGCGGCGCCCGGCAGCACGATCCCGACCAGTCCCTTCGACAGCACGGCCAGCGCCATGCCCGCCCAGCAGGCCAGCATCCAGTTGCGGCGCGCGTGTCCGGAAACGCCGGGGCGCTGGGCCAGCAGCAGCGCGCACAGGGCCAGCGTCATCGTCGCGGACAGGCCCATGTCGAGCGAATCGACCTGGCCGCCGGCAACCCAGTACAGGCTGGAACCGAGCACCAGCGCCGCATGCAGGCCGGCGCGTGCGCCGAACACGCGCGCGCCGGTAAAGCCGGTCATCAGCACGCCGAAGATCGCGCACAGCCCGGTCCACAGGCGCGCCTGCCACTCGCCCAGGCCGAAGGCGGCGAAAGTCAGGGCGTTCATCCAGGTCTGCAGCGGCGGCTTCTCGAAGTACTTGATACCGTCCAGGCGGGTGGTGATCCAGTCGCCGCTCGCGAGCATCTCGCGCGCCATCTCGGCGTAGCGGCCTTCGTCCGGCGGCACCAGCGTACGCAGCGACAGCACGTACAGGGTGACGACGACGAAGCCGAACAGAAGCGCCGCCGGCCACGCCAGCATGGCGGCGCGGCGGCGGGGAGCGAGGTGCCGGAGGGCCGAGCTGGCGTGTCCGGCGGGCAGGTGCTTGGTCATGCTGGAATCTTCCCGGTGCGTCGTGGGGGTGCCCGTCAGGGCCGGTAATGCGGGCATTGTGAACGATATTTACCGCTGCAAA
>DAMAFT010000513.1:0-3879 GCA_031995805.1 Massilia sp. | reverse complement strand
CCTTGTAGCCGACCGCGCGCAGGCGGTCGACGAGCTGGCGCACCAGCACGTCGTCCTTGTAGGCGCCGGGCTCCAGGCGGTTCTTGAACTCGACGTAGACGTCGATGATCCCGTAGCCCTCGTCGAAGATGCGGATCGCCTTGACGTCGTGGGTACGGCCATTGCCGTCCTTGGCCTGGAAAGGGCCGGACAGCTCGATATCGGATTCGGTAGTCATGGCCGCAGCATACCACTCCATGACGCAGTCCGGCCCGACGAAACGCCGGGTCGCCTGGACGAGCGGTGCGAATCCGTCGATGAGCGGCGACCGGCGGTACGGCCGATGTGGGCAAATCCGCCACACTCGCGCACACGCCGGCTTTTTGTGTTGGAATCGTTTCGGCTGGTAGTAATATTACATGCCACCGTCGAGCATGCTGCTTGCACCGGTGGAACATTCTGCTGAAGCGTCAACATAATTACCACAACGATCACGGAGACAGTATGTTCACATCATGTAGTTTGACTTCATGGCTGCGACTCGCCGCCGCCGCCGGCCTCGGCGCCGCCCTGCTGGCGGGTTGCGGCACCGGCGACGATACCCAGGCCGGGACGGCGTCCGGCAGCCGCCTGCTGGCCACGGCCGCGCGCGGCGCCGCCGCCCCGGTCGCCGCCAATACCATCCGCATGCACTTCCACCGCATCCAGGGCGATGCCGCGCAATGGGGCGTGTATTCCTGGGATGGCCCGCGCCAGCCCAGCGCGGCCTGGATCACCGACCGCTTCATGTTCACCGGCAGCGACGACTTCGGCGGCTGGGTCGACATCCCGCTGGACGCCGGCAAGACGGCGATCTCCTTCCTGGTCACGGACGGCAACGGCAGCAAGAACTGCGAAGCCGACCAGCGCGCCGCATTGAACGCCGACGTGGCCACGCGCGGCCAGGAAATCTGGATGCTGGAGGGCGACTGCGCCATCTACGCGGCGGCGCCCGCGCTCAGCTACGGCAACCTGGCCAATGCCCGCGCGCACTGGTTGTCGGCGACCGTACTGGCCTGGCCGGGCGCCCCGGCCGGCGCCACCTATAAGCTGTTCTACGCGGCCAACGGCGGCCTGGCCTTCGGCGACACGGGCGTGTCCGGCGCCGACGGCAGCGTGGCCGTGTCCGCGGCGGCGCTGCCGGACGCGATCCGCCAGACATATCCGCACCTGGCGAACGCCACCGGCCTGCGCCTGGCGGATGCCGACGCGGCGAAGCTGGCGGCACTGGCCAGCTACCAGTTCGCCATCGCCCAGTACGACGGCGCCGGCCGGCTGGTGCAGGCGACCTCGCTGCAGACGGCCGGCATGCTGGACGACGTGTTCGCGGCGCGGGCGCAGCAGGCCCAGCTCGGCGTCAGCTTCAACCTGCTCGGCATGCCGACCTTCCGCGTATGGGCGCCGACCGCCAAGTCGGTGGCGCTGAACGTCTACCCCAGCGCCGCCGCGACCGGCGCCACCACCGTGGCGATGCGCCGCGACGCCGCCAGCGGCGTGTGGAGCTACACCGCGCCCAACATCGCCTGGACCAACCGGGCCTACTACACGTACACAGTGAACGTGCTGTCGCGCTGGGCCGACAACAAGGTGGTGGCGAACACGGTCACCGATCCCTATTCGCTGAGCCTGGACGCGAACAGCAGGCGCAGCTTCGTCGCCAACCTGGACAGCCCGCTGCTGAAACCCTTCGCCTGGGACCTGCAACGCATCCCCGCGCTCGCCCATCCGACCGACATCGCGCTGTACGAGCTGCACATCCGCGACTTTTCCGCGTCCGACGAGAGCGTGCCGGCGGCGCACCGCGGCAAGTACCTGGCCTTCACCGACACCCGCTCGAACGGCATGCGCCACCTGAAGTCCCTGGCCGGGGCGGGCATGACGCACGTGCACCTGCTGCCCAGCTTCGACTTCGCCAGCGTGAACGAGGCCGGCTGCACCACGCCGGCCGTGCCGAACGGCGCGCCCGACGGCACCGCCCAGCAGGCGGCGGTGGCCGCCACCCAGGACGGCGACTGCTTCAACTGGGGCTACGATCCGGTGCACTACAACGCGCCGGAAGGCAGCTACGCCAGCGACGCCGCCGACGGCGCGGCGCGCATCCGCGAATTCCGCGCGATGGTGCAGGCGCTGCACGACGCCGACCTGCGCGTGACCATGGACGTGGTCTACAACCACACCAGCCAGTCGAAGCAGGGACCGCTGTCGGTGCTGGACCGCATCGTCCCCGCCTACTACTACCGCCTGGGCCAGGACGGCAACATCCTGAACGACAGCTGCTGCGCCGATACCGCGCAGGAAACCGTCATGATGGGCAAGCTGATGATCGACTCGGTCGCGCTGTGGGCCAGCGCGTACAAGGTCGACAGCTTCCGCTTCGACATCATGGGTTTCACACCGCTCGACCTGATGAAGCGCCTGCAGGCCGACGTGAACAAGGCGGCCGGCCGCGACATCTACCTGTACGGCGAGGCCTGGAACTTCGGCAGCGTCGCCAACGACGCCCGCTTCGTGCAGGCGCGCCAGGCGAACATGTACGGCAGCGGCATCGGCTCGTTCAACGACCGCATGCGCGACCCGGTGCGCGGCGGCGGCTGCTGCGACACCGGCAGCGCCCTCGTCACCCAGCAGGGCTTCATCAACGGCGCGTTCCTCGACCCGAACGGCCAGGCGAGCCTGGGGCGCGACGATATCCTGCGCATGGCCGACCAGGTGCGCGTGGCACTGTCGGGCACCCTGCGCGACTACCGCTTCACCGACCGTACCGGCACCCTGCGCAGCAATGCCCAGATCGACTACTTCGGCCAGGCCGCGGGCTTTGCCGCCAACCCGGCCGAGACCATCAACTACATCGAGGCGCACGACAACCAGACGCTGTTCGACATCAACGCCCTGCGCCTGCCGCAAGGGACGACGCTGGCCGACCGCGTGCGCGTGCAGAACCTGGGCGCCGCCATCGTCCTGCTGGCCCAGGGCGTGCCGTTCGTCCACGCCGGCCAGGAACTGCTGCGCTCGAAGTCGCTGGACCGCGACAGCTACAACGCCGGCGACTGGTTCAACCGCCTCGACTACAGCTATGCCTCGAACAACTTCGGCGTCGGCCTGCCGATGGCCGGGCCGAACCAGGACAACTGGAGCTTCATGGCGCCGGTGCTGGCCAATCCGCTCGTCAAGCCGGACAGCCGCGCCATCGTGTCGGCGCGCGACGTGTTCGAAGAATTCCTGGAAATCCGCAAAAGCACTGCGCTGTTCCGCCTGCGCACGGCCCAGGACGTCGTCGAGCGCCTGAAGTTCCATAACGTCGGCCCGGACCAGGTGCCCGGTTTGGTGGCGATGAGCATCGACGGCTTCGCGCCGCGTCGCTATCCGGGCAACGAATATGCCCGCGTGGTGGTGCTGTTCAACGTCGACAAGACGGCGAAAAGCTTCGCGATTCCCGCGCTCAAGGGCAGCAAGCTGGCCCTGCACGGCATCCAGCGCCGCGGCAGCGACGACGTGGTGAAGGCCTCGACCTACGACCGCGCCAGCGGCACGTTCACCGTGCCGGCGCGGACCGCGGCGGTGTTCGTGCAGAACGACGCGGACTGATCCCTGTCGAGATCCCGCAAGATTTATGCGGGATCAATCGCGACATTGAGGCAGGCAAGTCTCGCGTGGCGTTTGCGGCGCACACTGGCGCCGTCATCCGTCTCGCCAGCCTGCCCAATGTCTTTTTCACGTTTCCTCCTGCCGGCAAGCGCCGGCTGCACGCGATCGCGCAGGACGTCCGCTACGCTGGCGCCGCTGGCGGCCGTGGCGGCGGCGGTCGCCGTCCTGCCGCTCGCCGCCTGCACCGTCAAGGACAAGCCGCCCGTGCGCGTCACG
>DAMAFT010000512.1:0-3883 GCA_031995805.1 Massilia sp. | reverse complement strand
CCCCCAGTATCCGCCACCCCGGGCTCTCCAGGTCGTCGAACTGCCCGCTGTCCGCGGCGCCGAAGAAGATCCAGACGGCGAAGGCGACGACCATGATGCTCAGCGGGATCAGTAGATACAAGGATTCCATGGCTTATCGTCTCCTCAATGCGTTCAGCACCACCAGCGCCGAACTGGCTGCCATGCCGATGCCGGACAGCCAGGGGTTGAGCAGGCCGCAGGCGGCCGCCGGGATCGCGGCCAGGTTGTAGACCATCGCCCAGGCCAGGTTCTGGCGGATCGTGCGGAGCGTGGCGCCGGCGGCGTCCACGGCTTCGGCCAGCGGCTGCAGGCCCTCGCCCAGCAGCACGCAGTCGGCGTGCAACTGGGCCAGCTGGGCGCCCTGCCCCATCGCGAACGAGACGTCGGCGCCGCTCAGCACGGCGGCGTCGTTGACGCCGTCGCCGACCATCGCCACCACCGCGCCCTCGGCCTGCAGGGCGCGCACCACCTCCAGCTTGTCCTGCGGCAGCTGGCCGCCCAGCGCGTGCGCGATGCCCAGCCGGGCCGCCACGTCGCGCGCCGCCGCGTCCTCGTCGCCCGACAGCAGCATCACCGTCTTGCCGCGCGCGCGCAGGCGCCGCACGATCTCCGCGGCTTCGGGGCGTATCTCGTCGACCAGGTCGAAGCGCGCCATCCAGCCGTGGGCGCTGCCCAGCCAGACCGACGTCGCGCCGGCGGGCGGCGCGCCCACGTTCGCCAGCGCCGGCGGCGCTCCGGCGACCTCGCCCACGAAGGCGGCGTTGCCGAGGCGGTAGCGGCGCCCGTGCAGCTCGCCCTCGATGCCCTGCCCGACGACATAGCGGATCGTGTCCGCCACCGGCGCCACCGGCCCGGCTGCCTCGCGCAGCGCGACGGCGAGCGGGTGCGCGCTGCCGGCTTCCAGCGCGGCCGCCACCTGCAGGCAGCTGCGCGTGTGCTGCGGGCCGGCGCCGGCGAACACCAGCGTGTGGCGCAGGGTCGGACGGCCGTGGGTCAGCGTGCCGGTCTTGTCGAACACCACGTGGGTGGCGCGTTCCAGCGTCTCCAGCACGTGCGGCCGGACCGCCAGCACGCCGTGGCGCAGCAGGCGCTCGAGCGCCGCGGCCAGCGCGGTCGGCGTGGCCAGCGACAGCGCGCACGGGCAGGACACCACCAGCACGGCGATCGCCGCCGGCCAGGCGCGCGCCGGATCGAGCACGCGCCAGACGCAGAAGGTGACCACGGTCAGCGCCAGCAGCGCCACCACGAACCAGGCGCCGACGCTGTCGGCCCACAGGGCCAGCCTGGGCTTGTTCTGGCCGGCCCGCTCGACCAGGCGCGCCAGCAGCGCCGCCGTGCTGTCGCGCGCGCTGCTGGTCACGCGCAGCACCACGGCCTGGGCCACGTTGACGGCGCCGCCCGGCAGACTCTCGCCCGGTCCGGCCGGACGCGTGCGGCTCTCGCCGGTCAGCAGCGCCAGGTCGACCTCGGTCTCGCCGTCGGCGATCTCGCCGTCGGCCGGCAGCGCCTGGCCCGGCGCCACCAGCACCATGTCGCCGGGACGCAGCAGCGCGGCGTCGACGGTGGCGGCGCGGCGCGATTGCGGCCAGCCGTCCAGGCGCTGCGCCGTCGCCGGCACGCTGCGCTGCAAGCCCTCGAGCGCGCGCGCCGCCTTGCGCCGCGCGTTCAGTTCCAGGTAGCGGCTGCCCAGCAGCAGGAACACGAACATCGTGATCGAGTCGAACCAGATCTCGCCGCGCCCCTGCACCAGGGTCACGGCGCTGCCGGCGAAGGCGGCGACGATGCCCAGCGCCACCGGCACGTCCATGCCGGGCAGGCCGCGGCGCAGGTCGAGCCAGGCGCCGCGCAGGAAGGGCCAGGCGGAATACGTCACGGCGGGCAGCGTCAGCAGCAGCGAGGCCCAGCCCATCAGCGCGCGCATGGACGCATCCATGCCGTCGCCGCCGTGGTCGGCCATGTACACGGGCACCGTGTACATCATCACCTGCATCATCGACAGGCCGGCCACGAACAGGCGCCGGAACAGGGTCTTGCGCGCCCGCTCCAGTTGCGCGCCGTGGCGCGTGGCGTCGAACGGATAGGCCACGTAGCCGATCGCGCGCAGCGCCTTCAGGACGTCGCTCGGACGGCAGGCGGCCGGATCCCAGCGCACGCGCAGGCGCTCGGTGGCGACGTTCAGCAGCACTTCCTGCACGCCCGGCAGCGCGGCCACGCGGCGCTCGATCAACCAGACGCAGGCGGCGCAGCGGATGCCTTCCACGGTGAACACGGCGTCGCCACCCTCGATGGCGGCGTCGTAGGCTTCCAGCGCGGCGTCGGCCTGGGCGGCATCTTCCGAGCGCGGCGCCCAGGCCGTGCGGCTGTCGTAGTAGTCGTCCAGGCCGGCCGCGGCGATGGCTTCGGCGGCCGCGGCGCAGCCGGGGCAGCACATGGCGCGCGCCGCGCCGCCGACCTGCGCCCGCCACGGACTGCCGGCGGGGACCGGTTCGCCGCAATGGAAACAGCCGGCGTCCACGGCGGCGCCGGCCTCGAAGATGGCATCGACCGGCGCGTTCATGGTGCGCCCCCGACGCAGATGGCGTCGATCCAGCCCGCCGCGTGGCCGTCGTGCAGGGCGCCGCCGGCGCGCGCCAGGCCCAGCAGGCCGAAGCCCAGCACCAGCGCGCCGCAGGCGATGCGCACGCCGCGCCGGCGCAGCAGCGCGCGCAGGCGCGCGCCCAGCAGGCCCAGCGCCAGCAGCATCGGCAGCGTGCCCAGGCCGAAGGCCAGCATCACCAGCGCGCCGGACGCCGCCGAGCCGCTCAGCATGGCCGTCACCAGCACGCTGTAGACCATCCCGCACGGCAGCCAGCCCCACAGGGCGCCGGCGGCCAGCATGCGGCCCGGCCCGTCCAGCGGGCCGACGCGGCGCAGCAGCGGCTGCACGCGCTTCCAGACGAATTGCCCGCCCTGCTCCAGGCGCGCCAGGCCGCGCCACGCATCCATCAGGTACAGGCCCAGGGCCGCCAGCATCAGGTTGGCGAGCCAGTAGGCGCCGGCCTGCAGCGCCGGCAGCCGGGCCAGCGTGCGTGCGCCCTCGGCCAGGCCGCCGGCCAGGGCGCCGGCCGCCATGTAGCTGCCGATGCGGCCGGCGTTGTAGGCCAGGACGTTGGCCAGCGGCGTGCGCAGTGGCGGGCGCGCCGGTCGCACGGCCAGCGGCACCGCCGCCGGCCTGGCGCCGACCGCCGGCGCCACCGACAGCGCGCCGACGATGCCGCCGCACATGCCGGCGCAGTGCACGCTGCCGAGCAGGCCGACCAGGAATACCGGCACGAGGGCGACGCCGAGCATGCCGGCCTCACACCGTGCGCGAATGGCGCGGCTCGGTCCCGCGCATGGCGAGGTAGCGGTCGAACACCATGCACACGTTGCGGATCAGGAGGCGTCCCTTCATCGTGACGCTGATCCAGTCCGGACCCAGGCTCACCAGGCCGTCGCGCTCCAGCTGGGCCAGTTCGCCCAGCTCGCGCTCGAAGTACTTCGAAAACACGATCGGGAAGGCCTGCTCGATGGCGGCGATCGACAGCTCGAACTGGCACATCAGCTTCTGGATCAGGCTGCGGCGCAGCGCATCGTCCATCGACAGGCGGATGCCGCGCGCCACCGGCAGCTCGTTGCGGTCGAGCGCGTCGTAGTAGGCGTCCAGCGTCTTGACGTTTTGGCTGTAGGTGGCGCCGACGGCGCTGATGGCCGACACGCCGCACGACACCAGGTCGGTGTCCGCATGGGTCGAATAGCCCTGGAAGTTGCGGTGCAGGCGCCCCTGCAGCTGGGCCACGGCCAGGTCGTCGTCCGGCTTGGCGAAATGGTCCATGCCGATGTA
>DAMAFT010000511.1:0-3885 GCA_031995805.1 Massilia sp. | reverse complement strand
TACCATAACCTGTTCGCCCGCGCGGCCGAACAGGTTATGGTACACGGCGTCCACGACGGCGCGGTTATCCATGTTGGCATACGTGGCCTGGTATTCCGCGGAACCCGCGAATGCCGCCGAAATCTGCTGCATTCCCGTCACGGCATTGGCCGACAATACATCGGTCCAGAACGTGAGTCCTTTCGCATCCGCCGGACGCGAGAAATAAGCGACATATAACTTTTGCACATCATTAACATAATTGGCCATCGCTGCCTCCATATCGAATGTGCATCGAGCATACATTAATCAAAAAGTTAATGTCGCAGTGATGACTTCGCAAGAAAGCGGCATCGTTTTATCAAGAAATAAAAATTAAAATTGATAAATTTTTTTAATAAATAAAAAAACCGGCCTCCAGGAGGCCGGTTTTCATTTCCACGAACCGCAGGGAATTACGGGCCGACGACCGGCTGGATGGCGCTCGCCGGATCCGGGGTAAACACCACGTGGCCGAAACCGTCCAGCGCGATGGTACCGGAGCCCATGATGCCCACGGCATAGTCGTTGGCGTCGATGACGTCGTCGCCGTTGTTCACCACCAGCAGCGAGGTCGGCCCCAGGTTGACCAGCACCGCGTCGTAGCGCGACGTCGCCACCTCGTGGTAGGCCGCATTCACGGCGCCGATGACGTCGCCGAGGTTGACCATGGCCGGGTCCAGCGTGGCCGTATGCACGCCCAGCACGTCGCCACCGAACTGGAACTTCACGGCCGCGATCTGGGCGGACGGGTCGATCATGACCATGTCGAACGACGGACCCTGCGGAACGGCCTGGAACATCGACAGGTTCGAGTCGGCCGGCGAATCGATGACCACCGTGTCCACGCCGCCGTTGATGGCAATCATGTCCGCACCCTTGCCGCCGACCAGCACATCGTCGCCGAGGCCACCGGCCAGCGTGTCGCCGTAGCCGATGATGGCGTTGTCCAGGCCGTGCAGGTAACGCGGGGTCGACAGCTGGTCGCCCTGGGCGTTGCCGGTATAGATCACCGTTTCGTTGCCGGCCGTGGTCGCACCCATCACGCCGTAGAAGCTGCCGGCCTCGAGGTCGTGCGCGGAGAACGTGGCGAGCTTGATCAGTGTATCCTCGCCGGCGACATAGGTCGTCTGGCTGGGTGAACCCTGCAGCGCCAGGACGTACGTATCGGCACCGAGCTGGCCGGCGAACACGCGGGCCGACAGCCCGTTCGCGAAGGCCGACTGGGCATCCGCGACCAGCGCGTCCATGCTGGCGTACAGTGTCGAGCTGACGATCATCCCGGCGCCGACGGGAAGGCCGGACAGCGCGATGGTGTCCACGCCATGCCCTTCGAAGTCGAGGATGGTGTCCGCGCCCGCGGCGCTCGCGCCCTGGAGGTTGCCCGGCGCGGCGACCGAATCGCCCTTGGCGAACACGAACTGGTCGTTGCCGCTGCCGCCGCCCAGCACGTCGGTGCCGGCGCCGCCCGCCAGGGTGTCGTTGCCGGCGCCGCCGTACAGGTAATCCTTGCCGCTCGTTCCCAGCAGGCTGTCGTTGCCGCCGAAGCCCCATACCTTGTCGCCGACGATGACATCGTTGTTGTCGGTGCCGAGGCTGTAGGTGACGCCGGCGGGATCCAGGTGGTCGCCAGCGACGTCAGTCGCACCCACGATGCCGGTGCGGACGATATCCTGGGCGCCCACGCCGACGGTGGCGGCGATCGGGTCGATGCCCGGGCCATTCGGGGACAGCAGCACCGCCGTCTTCTCGGTGTGGATGAAAAGTTCCTTGCCGGCCGCCGTGGCCAGTTCGAGGCCGTTCTGCACCGGCGTCACCGTGAAGGTCGGCGGCGTGTACGGGCCGTCGATCAGCTGGCTGACTTCCTGCGTGGCATTGCCGGCCGCATCGTGCACGCGGATCTGCACGGTCGGATCGCTGCCCGCCAGGTCGAGCTGGCCGATGGTCAGCGTCGACTTGCCGCTGTCGATGCCGGACGCATCCAGCACGTTCCAGCTGCCCTGGCCCGTGCGCCATTCGACGACGTCGCCCTGCGCGAGCGTGCCAGTGAAGCTGAAGGTGACGTCGGCCGTCGACAACGACGTGGCGTTGGCGACGGCATCGCTGCCCTGCACCTTGGCGAACGCGATCGCCACGTCCGGCGCCTTGGTATCCAGCGTGAACTGCAGCGCAGCCGATTCGGCGCCGACATTGCCGGCCGCATCGGACTGGCGCACCAGCACCGTCTTTGCACCGTCACCCAGCGGGGTCAGGTCCAGCATCGCCGTGCCGCTGCCGTCGTTGACGCCGCCGAATTCCCATTTCGCGCCGTTGTCGACGCTGTAGTACCAGCCGGTGTCGGCGTGCGTGTCGAGGCCGGCGATCTTGATCTTGCCCGAGTTGACGGGTGCATCGGGAACCGGGGTCGGCGTCGGCGTCGGGGTAGGGGTCGGCGTCGGCGTCGGCGTCGATTCGGAATTGTCGCCGGAATTGCCGTTGCTGCCACTGCCGCCCTGGTCGAGCGCGAGCGTCACCACGCTATCCGGTGCCTTGGTATCCAGCGTGAAGGTCACTTCGCGCTCGGCCACGTTGCCGGCGGCATCGGTCTGGCGTACGGTGAAGGTGTTCACGCCTTCGTGCAGGACCGGCTTCTCGGTCGTCCAGGTGGCGGTGGCGTTGTTGACGATCGGGGTCGGCGTCGGGGTCGGGATCGGAAGATTGCCGGTATCGCCGACGATGACCTGCACCAGGTCCTGGACCAGGTAGTCGACCTTGGCGCCGGCCTCGATGCTGCCCAGGTCGAACGATGCGATATTGGTCAGCTTGACGCCATTCGCCGGCTGCAGGTTCGGATCGGCGGCCTGGGTGTCGAGGACGACCTTCGGCGTGGCGACGTCATGGTCGTACACGATCGCCTGGCCGACCGGGGCCGTCATGGTGCCGGTGGGGCCGTCGACGGCGCGCAGGTAGACCGTAGTCTGGGTGTTGGTCGGGATCGTGGCGATGCCGAACGGTTGCGGCAGCAGCGACTGCGGCTGCACGACCGGGCTGCCCTGGGTCAGGTCGACGTGCTGGATGCGCACGAGCTTCTCGGCCGCCACGATGTCGACGCCCTTGTCGCTCCAGTTGACGCCGTCGGTGCTCCACTCGACGTGTTGGCCGCTGTGGAGCGCGCGTCCCGTGTACGAGAACTCGACGTCGGCCGTGCCGACGTTGGTGACGTTGTCGACCACGCTGTCCAGCGGTCCCTGGGTCACGCCCTTGAACGCGAAGCCGATCGAGAACACCGGTTCCTGCTCGACCGGCGCCGACGGGTACACGACCTCGATGGCGGCCGGCAGGCCGCCGCTGGCCAGCGCATCGACCACGTTGCCCAGCGTCGCGCTGGACGGCATCACTTCCAGCACCTTGTGCATGCCGCCGCCGCGCAGCAGCGATTCCAGCGTCACCGGATTGCCGGCCGCGGCCTCGGCCACGTCGGCCAGCGTCTTGACCAGGTTCACCGGCTCGGACTGGCCGCGCGCCGTGTCGAACAGCTTGGTCAGCATGGTGCCGGTGGCGATCGCCTCGACGACCTTCGGGTTGCCGTGCGCGATATCGACCAGCTTGGCCGTCGACTTGACCATGGCGGCGATGTCGGCGGCGCTGGCGGCCGGCGTGACGGCCTTGACCAGCACGCGCGCCGCCTCGATGGCGGCGGCACCGTCGTAGGCGACGCCCGACTTTGCCACTTCCGCGGTGAAGTCCGTGACCGCCTGCAGGCGCAGCGCGGACAAGCCGGCATCGTCGTTGCGGGCGCCGTTCAGGATCTGGATGGCGGCTTCGGCCATCGTCATGCGGCCTTGCTCGATGGCATCGGTCCAGAACGCCAGGCCGGCGCTGTCCGGG
>DAMAFT010000510.1:0-3886 GCA_031995805.1 Massilia sp. | reverse complement strand
TGCTGGTGCGCCCGCTGATGCAGACCTTCGCCGTGATCGTGCGGCCGGCCGAGGCCGAGATCAACAAGGTGTGGGCGGCGCAGGTGGTGCAGCCGTTCAACAAGAACCTGGCCGTCAAGTACCCGTTCGCGACCGAGTCGCGCGCCGAAGCCAGCAATGCCGAGATCGCCGAGGTGTTCGGTCCGCAGGGCGCCATCGCCAAGTTCTTCGACACCACCATGGGTCCGCTGGTGGTGCGGCGCGGCGACTCGCTCAGCAGCCGCACCTGGGCCAATATGGGCGTGACGCTGGCCCCAGGCGTGGTCGCGAACTTCCCCAACTGGGTCGCGCCGCTGGCGGCCGGCGGCGTCGCCAACGCGGCGGCGTCGAGCGGCGGCGAAGCGCAGACGAAGTTCGACGTGCAGGCGCTGGGCACCGTCGGCGCCACCGAATTCACCATCGAGATCGACGGCCAGCAACTGCGCTGGCGCGGCCAGCCGCAGCCCTGGGTGCACATGGCCTGGCCGAATCCGGCCGGCGTGCCGGGCGCCAAGGTCACCGCGCTGACGCCGGAAGGCCGCAACGTCGTGCTGCTGGACGAGCCGGGCCACTTCGGCCTCAAGAAGATGATCGACGCGGCCCAGCGCAAGCGCAAGGACGGCGGCGTGTTCGAGCTGACCTGGCAGAACGGCGCGGTGACGGTGACCGCCAACCTGAAGGTGCTGCCGAGCGCCCCGGCCCCGGCCGCGGCCGCGCAGCCGGCGCAGGGCTTCAAGCGCCTGCGCCTGCCCGAGACCATCACGGTCGCGGCGCCCGTCGCACCAGCACCCGCACCCACGGCCGCGCCGCCGGTTCCGGCCGCGCCCATGCGCACGGCCATGGCCGGCGCCGCGCAGGGAGCGCAGCAATGAGCCGCGCCGTCACCCCCGTCAGCGTCGGCTACTTCGGCAAGCTGCCCAGCCGCGGCGACTTCGTCAAGGGCAGCACCAGCCCCGCCCTGCTGAAGGTGCTGGACGACTGGCTGTCCGAGGCGATGGAGCTGATGAGCGCCAATGCGCGCTGGAAGCTCGCCTACGACGCCGCCGCGCCGCTGCACTTCGCCTTCGTCGGCCCGCGCCGGCGCCACGCGATCGGCGGCCACATCGTCCCCAGCAGCGACGAATCGAGCCGGCGCTACCCGTTCCTGATGGTCGGCGCGATGGAAGTCGCCGAACCCGGCGCCTTCGTGCCCAACGCCCCGCTGGTGTTCACGCGCCTGTGGACCCGGCTGGAGGCGCTGACGGCCGGCGTGCGCGACGCCGGCGATCCGGCCGTGCCGCTGCAGGCGGCCAGCAGCCAGCCGATCGAACTCGACCTGCGCACGGCCGCCTACGACGCCGCCTTCGAGGACTTCCTCGAGCTGCAGACGGTGGGTGCGCTCGACGAGATGCTGGCGCAGGCCGGCCACCGCGGCTCGGTGCGCCGCATCCTGCTGGCGCTGGGCATGCTGCTGCAGCCGGTGCTGGCCAGCAGTTCGAGCAGGCTGGAAAAGAGCCTGGTGCTGCCGCTGCCGCGCGACCCGGTCTACCGCAACCTGGTGGCGGCGTTCTGGATGCACCTGGTGACGCCTTTCCTGGCGCGCGCCGACTTCGAGCTGGCGCTGTTCCTCACGCGCCTGGACGGCCTGCCGGCGCTGGTGATCGGCTTTTCCGGCGCCTCGGCCCAGACGCTGCGCACGATCCTCGACCCGCAGGCCGGCCTGGACCACCACATCGCGTTCGAGGAGCTCGACTGGGTCGAGGACCAGGTCGACAGCGACTACGCCGTCAAGAAGCTCTCGACCTACCTGGCCCAGGGCAGCCTGTCACTCAAGTCCGCGCTGGATTCGGTCGGCACGGCATTCATCGGAACCTGATTCGGAACCTGACCATGCGACTTACCACCATCTGCACCTGCGCCGCCTTCGCCGGCCTGCTGACCGCCCTTCCCGCCCTGGCCCAGAACGCCGCGCCGGCCCCCGCCGCGCCGCAGCCGGGCCAGGTGCTGGCCAGTGGCACCGTCCCCGACGAAGCCACCAAGGCCGCCGTGCTGGCGAAGCTGCGCGAGGTCTACGGCGCCGAGCGCGTCGTCGACCAGATCGCCATCGGCCCGGTCGCCATGCCGGCCAACTGGAACGGCTACGTGCAAAAGCTCATCAATACCGACCTGCGCCAGATCAGCCGCGGCCAGCTGAAGATCGACGGCAGCAACGTCAGCCTGCGCGGCGAGGTGGCCAACGAGGCGCTGCGCCAGCGCATCGCCAGCAACGTGGCCACCAGCCTGAACCCGACCTATACCGTCAACAACGGCCTGCGCGTGTCGGCCGCCGACCAGTCGATCCTGGACAACACGCTGGCCAACCGCACCGTCGAATTCGAGAGCGGCCAGGCGACGCTGACGCCGGCCGGGCGCGCGATCCTGGACGAGATGGTGGCCGCGATGCTCAAGCTGAAAGGCCGCCGCATCGAGGTCATCGGCCACACCGACAGCGCCGGCCTGCGCGCCAGCAACGTCAGCCTGAGCCAGGCGCGCGCCGCCACCGTCAAGGCCTATCTGGCCGGCCACGGCATCCCGGAAGAACTGCTCAGCGCCAGCGGCCAGGGCCCGGACCGCCCCATTGCCGGCAACGACACCCCGGAGGGCCGCGCGCGCAACCGCCGCATCGAATTCCGCCTCGCCCAGTAAGACCCAGCAAAGGACACCATGTTTACCGCAGAACAGCTACTCGCCCCCATCCCCGGCCCCAACCCGTCCGGCGCCGACATGGCGTTTTCCGGCGAGATGGACGCCATCGCCCAGGCGCGCCGCTTCGACGACCCGTCGCTCGCCCAGGGCGAATGGGTCACCGACCTGAAGGAAGCCGACTGGGACTACGTCGTCGCGCATTGCGCGCAACTGCTGGCCGGGCGTACCAAGGACCTGCGTATCGCGGTGTGGCTGGCCGAAGCCGCCGCCAAGCGCCACCGGCTGCGCGGCCTGGGCGAAGGCTTGCGCGTGCTGGCCGGGCTGTGCGAGCAGTACTGGGACCGCGGCCTGTACCCGGAGGCCGACGGCGACGACCAGGAACAGCGCATTGGCAACCTGGCGTGGATCCTGTCGCGCCTGCGCGCGCTGGTGCGCGAAGTGCCGCTCACCGAGGGCCGCGCCAGCGCCTGGTCGACCGTCGACTTCGAGGCCGCGCGCAAGCGCGCCGCCGGCGGCGAGGCGGACGCGCATCCGCGCCTGGCGGACATGGAAGCGGCCAGGCGCGCCAATTCCCTCGCCTTCGTCGCCGCCTTCCGCGCCGATGCCCAGTACTGCATCGACGCCCTGGCGGAGCTGGAGCGCGCCGCCGACGCGCGCCTGGGCCAGGACAGCCCCGGCTTCTCGGCCGCGCGCGAGGCGCTGCATGGCATGCTGCACGCGATGCCGGCGCCGGTGGAAGCGCCGGGCGATCCCGCGGCCGGCTCCGACGCCGCGCCCGATGGCGCGCCCGCCGCCGCCCCGCAGGCGCCGCACGCGGCGGCGCAAGCACCCGCCGCCTGGGCCGGCGCCGGCCAGGTCCGCAACCGCGCCGAGGCCATCGCGCAACTGCGCGCGGTGGCGAAGTTCTTCCGCGAGACGGAGCCGCACAGCCCCGTGTCCTATTTCGCCGAGAAGGCGGCCAGCGCGGGCGAGCAGGACCTGCACACCTGGCTGCGTTCGGTGATCAAGGACCAGGGCGCGCTGGCGCACCTCGAGGAATTGCTGGGGGTGCCGCCGGAGGCCTGAGCCTCCAGGCCTACCTGGCCGCCGCCAGCGGCCGCGGCGCCACGCCCTCGTCGGTCATGACCACCGGCCGGATCGTGCCGTCGGCATTGAACTCCAGCCGCTCGATGGCCATCTCGCGGTGGTGGCCGTTCTTGTCCGC
>DAMAFT010000509.1:0-3888 GCA_031995805.1 Massilia sp. | reverse complement strand
GCTCGACCTGGCCGGCCGGCATGGCGGCGACGGCGGCGACGGTGTCGATCCGCGAGCGCACGATGGCAACCAGCCGGCCGCCGTCGACGAAGGTGGCAACGCGGCGCGCGCCCAGGCGCTCGATCCAGGCGGTGTCGACGGCGCCGCGCGCGATCGCGGCGCGGTGCTGCTCGACGTGCAGGATGCCGAGGGCGACGCCGGCCGGCGTGGCCGAGGCGTCGACCGGCAGTTCCTGGTGCACCAGCGCGGCATAGCCGCCCCGCTCGGCGGCGACGAGGGTGCGGCTGCCGCCCACCGGCACCTGCGGATACACGACCGCGCCGGCGGCGGTGCGGAAGGACTGGTCGCCCAGCGGGATCGGCACCTCGCCCAGCGAGGAGCAATCGAGGGCGCCGTCGCGCACGTGGCCGACGGCCTGCAGGTAGCTGGAAGAGAGGGCGACGTCGCGCATCAGCGCGAGTCCCTGGGGCGAGCAGGGCGCCAGCCCGGAGCGCGCCAGGCGGGTGGTGGCGCGCACGATCTGGCGCGCCGTCTCGTCGGTGCGGTGCATGACGTCGCGGGCATGGGCCAGCGCTTCGGCGGACTCGGACTCCAGCGCCTGGCGCCGTGCCTCGCGCCATGCCAGCCAGGGCGGGACGAGGAGCGCGGCGGTGGCGAGCAGTATGGTCAATCCCAGCCCGAGGCGACTGCGCATCCGATCCTCCCGAAAACCGCCATCCACACGCACCACGCAGCACGCACCCCTGGCCGGCGCGACGGTCGGCCATGGGCGCAGTATAGCGCCGATGGCCGGCAGTTCATAATATTTTAGCGGTGGGGCAATACTGCAGGCGGATCGGAAGGCACGGTTTCCCCGACCTTTGCCAGGGGCGCCTGGCGCGCGGTGCGGGCATCGTGGGGGTGCTGGAAAGAAAGCGGCCCCGGATGCGCACAGGGGCGCACCCGGGGCCGATGGCGGCGGCGAGGCCGGTCAGTTACGGATTTCCAGGGCCCGGTTCAGGCTCAGCGCCGCCAGCGAGCCGACCGCGCCCGACAGCAGGTACAGGCTGACGTAGCCCAGGCCGAAGTTGGCGGCCAGGCCCAGCGCCACCAGCGGGGCGAAGGCGGCGCCGACCAGCCAGGCCAGGTCGGAGGTCAGCGCGGCGCCGGTGTAGCGGTATTGCGGCAGGAAGTTCGAGGTGACGGCGCCGGCGGCCTGGCCGTAGGACAGGCCCAGCAGCACGAAGCCGACCAGGATGAAGGTGTTCTGGCCGGCGACGCCGCCGTCCATCAGCGTCGGCACGAAGCCGGCGAACAGGGCGATCAGCACGGCCAGCGTGCCGAGGGTGTTGCGGCGGCCGAAGCGGTCGGCGATCCAGCCCGAGGCCAGCACGGCGAGGATGGCCAGGCCGGCGCCCCACATCTGCACGACCAGGAAGTCGGCCATCGAGCGGGTGTCGTACAACTGGATCCAGGACAGCGGGAACACGGTGACGAGGTGGAACAGCGCGTAGCTGGCCAGGGCGGCGAGGGCGCCCAGCATGATCGTGGTGCCCTGGGTGCCGATCACTTCGCGCGCCGGGGCGGCGTCGAGCTGGTGCTCGTCGAGCAGGTGGGTATATTCGTGGCTCGAGACGATGCGCAGGCGCGCGAACAGGGCGACGACGTTGATCGCGAAGGCAACGAAGAACGGGAAGCGCCAGCCCCAGACCAGGAAGTCGTCCTGCGACAGTTCGGTGAGCATGTAGGCGAAAATGCCGGCGGCGATGATGAAGCCCACCGGTGCGCCGAGCTGTCCGAGCATGGCGTACCATCCGCGCTTGCCCTCGGGGGCATTCAGCGCCAGCAGCGAGGGCAGGCCGTCCCAGGTGCCGCCCAGGGCGGCGCCCTGGCCGAGGCGCAGGATGACCAGCGAGACGATCGCCCATTCGCCCCAGCGCGAATAGGTAGGCAGGCCGGCGATGGCCACCGTCGCCGTGCCGAGCATGAAGAGGGCGACGGTCAGCTTGATCTCGCGGCTGAAATGCCGCTGGATCGCCATGAACACCAGCGTGCCGATGGGGCGCGCCACGTAGGCGAGGGCGAAGATGGCGAACGAGTACAGGGTGCCTTCGAGGCGGTCGGCGAACGGGAAGAACACCGCGGGGAACACCAGCACCGAGGCGATCGCGTAGACGAAGAAGTCGAAGTATTCGGACGCGCGGCCGATGACCACGCCGACCGCGATGTCGCCCGGCGCGACGTGCGCGTCGCGGGAATTGATGTTGCGGGCACCGCTGTGGTGTCCGGTGATGGGAGCGGCGCCTGCGTCGCCGTACGTATTCGAGCTCTGCATAGTCTTATCTCCTGAAAATCGCCCGGCGCGCCCGATTAAGCCGCTCTGGTCAACCCCCTTGAAATACCACGGTACTGAAAGGGGTGGGACAAAACGTCCAATCGCCAAACGCACGCCGTTGAGGGTACATTAGCATGTTATCTTTCCCATGTAACGTAAAACACAAGCATGATTCCTAAGAACGCCCGTCGAGGACTCTTCCTCGCCCCCTTGTTGGCGCTGCTTTCCGGCTGCAACACGGTGGTGATGAACCCGTCCGGAGACATTGCACAGCAACAGGCGCATCTGATCATCATTTCGGTGGTCCTGATGCTGTTAATTATCGTTCCGGTCATCCTCCTGGTGATCGTCTTCGCCCGCAAGTACCGCGCGAGCAATACCGAAGCCGAGTACCTGCCGGACTGGGACCACTCGACCAAGCTCGAACTCGTCATCTGGGGCGCTCCGCTCCTGATCATCATCGTGCTGGGCCTCGTGACCTGGATCTACACCCACAAGCTGGACCCGTACCGTCCGCTCGAGCGCCTCGACGCCAACCGCCCGATCCCGGCATCGACCAAGCCGCTGGTGATCCAGGCCGTCGCCATGGACTGGAAATGGCTGTTCATCTATCCGGAGCAGGGCATCGCCACCGTCAACGAGCTGGTGGTCCCGGTCGACGTGCCGGTGCGCTTCAAGATCAGCGCCACCTCCGTCATGAACGCGTTCTACGTGCCCGAACTGGCCGGCATGATCTACGCGATGCCGGGCATGGAAACCACCCTGAACGCCGTGCAGAACAAGCCGATCCAGTCGATCGGTTTCTCGGCCAACTACAGCGGCGCCGGCTATTCGGACATGCGCTTCGGCTACCGCGGCGTCGCCCAGGGCGACTTCGACGGCTGGGTCCAGCAGGTCAAGGGCAGCGGCGGCAACCTCGACCGCGCCAACTACCTGACGCTGGAAAAGCCGAGCATCAAGGATCCGGTCAAGCGCTACGCGGCCGTCGACGGCGACCTGTTCTATCGCGTCCTGAACCGCTGCGTCGCCGACGGCGTCGTCTGCATGGACAAGATGATGCAGGACGATGCGAACAAGGCACGCGAGATGGCCATGCGCCGGATGCCTCAACCCGCGGCGGCGACCCGCCTGGCCCAGGCCAGCGGCGAGGTCTGCACCACGCCCGATGAAACTGTGAAGAAGAAGTAATCACCATGCACGAGCAATTTGACTTAGCGAAGTTGATCTTCGGTCGGCTCAGCTGGGAAGCGATTCCCTACCACGAGCCGATCCTGATCGGTACCTTTATCGCGGTGATCCTGGGCGGCATCGTCGTCCTCGGCGCCATCACCAAGTTCGGCCTGTGGGGCTATCTCTGGAAAGAGTGGTTCACCAGCATCGACCACAAGAAGATCGGCATCATGTACATGATCCTCGGCCTGGTCATGTTCCTGCGCGGCTTCGCCGATGCGCTGATGATGCGCGCCCAGCAGGCGTTCTCGTTCGGGGACGCGCACGGCTTCCTGCCGCCGCACCACTACGACCAGGTCTTCACCGCCCACGGCGTGATCATGATCTTCTTCGTGGCGATGCCG
>DAMAFT010000508.1:0-3890 GCA_031995805.1 Massilia sp. | reverse complement strand
AGCCGATCTTCGGCGTGAACTTGGCCAGCTTGGCCTGGGCTTCCTTCTTGGTGGCCGGGCTCATCCAGTCGAGCTTGTCGATCGACTGTTTATAGGCGGCCAGCAGGTTCTTCACCAGCGCTTCCATGCGCGCCTTGCGCTCGGCCGGGAAGTACTGCTCGGTGTACAGCTTGCCCAGCGCCTCGCCCTGCGAGCGCTCGATGGCGCCGACGCCGCGCTTCCAGCGCGGTTCGATTTCCTTCACGCCCGACAGCGTGGTGCCGTAGAAGTCGAAGCGCTCGTCGACGAAGGCCTTCGACAGGAAGCTGCCGTAGGACTCGATCAGGTGCAGCGACAGGTAGGCCTTCCAGGTGTCCAGCGAGGTCTTGTCGGCAACGCCGACGAAGCCCTTCAGGTAGGTCGGCTGGCTGACGATGACATAGGTCACCTTGTCGCTCAGGCCGGCGGCCTTCAGCCAGGCGTTCCAGTCGAAGCCCGGGGCGACCTTGCCCATGTCGGCCAGCTCGACCTTGTTGTAGGCCTTGATCGGGTCGCGCAGCTCGACCTTGGTCCACTGCACCTTGGCGATCTCGGTCTCGAAGTCGACGATCGCCTTGGCGTTCGCGGCGGCGTTCTTGTCGCCGGCCAGCGCCAGCATCTTCTCGACGTGGACCTGGTACTTGGCCTTGGCGGCGGCCAGCTTGGCGTCGTCGGCCTTCAGGTAGTAGTCGCGGTCCGGCATGCCCAGGCCGCCCTGGCCGATGTCGGCCACGTACTTGGTCGAATCCTTGTTGTCCTGGTGGATGCCGAAGTCGAACGGCACGCCGACGCCGATCTTGCCCAGCTGCGCCAGCAGGGCCGGCAGCTCGGACTTGTCCTTCAGGGCGGCGATCTTCGCCAGTTCCGCGTTCAGCGGGGTCGCGCCCAGCTGCTCGAGGCGCGCCTCGTCCATGAAGCTGGCGTAGAAGTCGCCGATGCGCTGGGCATCGGTGCCCGCGGCCGGCTTGCCGGCGGCGACCTTCTCGATGATGCCGCGCAGCTGCGGCAGGGTGTTCTCGCGCAGTTCCATGAACGAGCCCCAGCTCGACTTGTCCGCCGGGATCTCGACGGTCTTCATCCACTTGCCGTTCAGGTAGTCGTAGAAGTCGTCCTGCGGGCGTACGGACGATTCGATGTACTGGGTGGCGATGCCGGAGGTCAGCGCCGGGCCGGCCTTGGTGTTGTTCTTGGCGGCGGCGCCTTCGGCCGCGTGGCCCAGGCTGGAGATCAGCGCCAGCGTCAGTGCGCTCAGCAGGTATTGCTTCTTCATCGTGATGTTCCCTCGTGGTCTTGGGTGGATGCAGCCGGCGCACGTGACGCCGGCCGTCGTTGCATGCCGCGGTAGCGGCGGGGCCGGTCGATCACCAGATCGTGACGCGGTCTTCCGGCTTCAGGTACATCTTGTCGCCTTCCTTCACGCCGAACGCCTCGTAGAACGCGGCCTGGTTGCGCAGCGTGCCGTTGGCGCGGAACTGGCCCGGCGAGTGCGGATCGGTCTTGACCTGCTGGATCTGGGCCGCCTCGCGCATCTTCGAGCGCCACACCTGGCCGAAGCCCATGAAGAAGCGCTGGTCGCCGGTGAGGCCGTCGATCACCGGGGCCGGCTGGCCGTGCAGCGAGATCTTGTAGGCTTTATAGGCGATGGCCAGGCCCGAGTTGTCGCCGATGTTCTCGCCCAGCGTCAGCGCGCCGTTGACGTGGTAGCCGGGCACCGGCTCGAAGGCGTCGTACTGCTTGACCAGCATGTCGGTCTTGGCCTTGAAGCGCGCCTGGTCCTGCTCGGTCCACCAGTTGCGCAGGTTGCCCTCGCCGTCCGACTGGCTGCCCTTGTCGTCGAAGCCGTGGCCGATCTCGTGGCCGATCACGGCGCCGATCGCGCCGTAGTTGACGGCGTCGTCGGCGCGCATGTCGAAGAACGGCGGCTGCAGGATCGCGGCCGGGAACACGATCTCGTTCATCGTGCTGCGGTAGTAGGCGTTCACGGTCTGCGGCGTCATGCCCCACTCGGTGTGGTCGATCGGTTTGCCCAGCTTGCCGATGTTGCGCTCGTACTCGAAGGTCGAGGCGCGCATCGCGTTGCCCACCAGGTCGTCGCGCTTGATGGTCAGGCGCGCGTAGTCGCGCCACTTGTCCGGATAGCCGATCTTCGGCGTGAACTTGGCCAGCTTGGCGCGCGCTTCCTTCTTGGTCGCAGGGCTCATCCACTCCAGGTTGTCGATCGACTGGCCGTAGGCGATGATCAGGTTCTTCACCAGCTCTTCCATGCGCGCCTTGCGCTCGGCCGGGAAGTGCTCCTTCACGTACAGCTTGCCGAGCGCCTCGCCCAGCGCGCCTTCGACGGTGGCCACGCCCTTCTTCCATTCCGGACGCTGCTCGGTCACGCCGGTCAGCGCGGTGCCGTAGAAGGCGAAGTTTTCGTCCACGAAGGCCTTCGACAGGTAGGGCGCGTATTCGCGCAGCAGCTGCCATTCGAAGTAGGCCTTGACGGTGGCCAGGTCGGTCTTGTCCAGCACCTGGTTCAGGCCGGTCAGGTAGCTCGGCTGGCCGACGATCACGTAGTCGGCCTTGTTGCCCACGCCGGCGCCGGCCAGCGCGGCCTTCCAGTCGTAGCCCGGGGTCAGCGCGACCAGCTCGGCCACGCTCATCTTGTTGTAGCTCTTGTTCGGGTCGCGCAATTCGACGCGGGTCCACTGCACCCTGGCCAGTTCGGTTTCGAAAGCGACGATCGCCTTCGCCCTGGCCGCGGCGTCCTTGTCGCCGGCCAGGCCCAGGATATTGGCGACGTGCTTTTCGTAGGCCGCGCGCACGTCGGCCATCTTCTTGTCGTCCAGCTTCAGGTAGTAGTCGCGGTCCGGCATGCCCAGGCCGCCCTGGCGGATGTAGGTCGCGTACTTCGTCGACGCCTTGGCGTCCTGCGCCACGCCGATGCCGTACGGGGTCGCCACGCCGATGCGCGCCAGGTGCGCCACCAGGCTCGGCACCCCCCTCTTGTCCTTCAGCGTGCGGATGCGCTGCAGTTCGCCCGCCAGCGGCCGGGTGCCCAGGGCTTCCAGCTTCTTCTCGTCCATGAAGCTGGCGTACAGGTCGCCGATCTTCTGCTGGTCGGTGCCGGCCTTGTGCGCCGCCTTCCGGTCGGCTTCGATGATGCCGCGCAGCTGCGGCGTGGTGTCCTCGCGCAGCTTGATGAAGGTGCCCCAGCTCGACCGGTCCGCCGGGATCTCGGCGGTCGCGAGCCACTTCCCGTTCAGGTACTTGAAGAAATCGTCCTGCACGCGCACGCTCGAGTCGATGTACTGCATGTCGATGCCCGACGTCGGGGCGGCTGCCGGCGCGGCATTGTCCGCGGCGCCCGCGGGTGCGAAGGCGGCCATCAGGGACAGGGTCAGGGTGCTCAGAAGGTATCGTTTCACAAGGAAGTCCTCAGTCGTGCGGGGAAAGTACGGCTCTTGGCCGTCGGCAAATGTAACACAGCGGTCATCGTTCCCGGGTGGCGGCAACGCGCGTGTTGTCTGGCGAACACTACGAGCTCATGCGTAGCGTTCGCAGGGAGGGGGGTATGGAAGCGCCGTCGCGGGCTGCGCCGGCGCGACGGGAATCGGCGTACTCATGGCTGATCGTCGTTATCGATTGCGCGGCGGCGCCCTGGAAAGCGAGGCGCTTTGCCGCCGGGATAAAACGATTCTAGCGGGGAAGAATAGCCCGATTACAAAAAAACAGGCTTTTTTACTTTTCGATACATCATGCATACGTCATGCGCATTGCATGGAAAAATGCGCATGATGCCGGGTCAGCCGCCGATATTGATCGCCCCGCCGCCCGTGCCGCCGGGACCGCCCATGCCGCCGCCCTGTCCGCCCATTCCTCCCATGCCG
>DAMAFT010000507.1:0-3895 GCA_031995805.1 Massilia sp. | reverse complement strand
CGGCCGCCTGTTATGGCTTCATCCTGTATTTCGGCCTGAAGTACGCGAACCTGTATCGCGGCGACGGCGCCTGAGCACGATCCTGTTGGCCCCTTGCCCGGCGTGCGCGCAAGCGCCGCCGGGTTTTTTATTGGCTGGCTTTAGTGTAAGATGCCGCATCCCATCGGGGAGTAGCCTGCTTCCGTCCCCCACGGAAGTTCCCGCATCAACATACTTGGCATCCTTCGGATACCGTGGTGCGGGCGCCGTTTCGGTTGGCAAGACCGCTGGTATGCCTGCGCGCTTGTCGGGCCGCGCCGGCATGCCTTCGTTCGTGCCCGGCCAACAACGATAAAGAGTACCCCATGAATTTCCTCGCCACGGCCGCCCTGGCCTTCGCCATGTCCACCGACGCCTTCGCCGTCGCCATCGGGAAGGGGGCGGCGCTGCAGCGGCCCCGGTTGAAGGAAGCCCTGCGCACTGGCCTGATCTTCGGCACGATCGAGGGCCTGACGCCGCTGGTCGGCTGGGCCCTGGGCCAGGCCGCCGCGCCCTACGTCGAGGCCTGGGACCACTGGATCGCCTTCGTGCTGCTCGGTTTCCTGGGCCTGCGCATGCTGCGCGAAGGCTGGCTGGGAGACGACGTCGAGGAAGAGGACAAGCCGCAGAGCCATTCGTTCTGGCTGCTGGCGCTGACCGGCTTCGCCACCAGCATCGATGCGATGGCGGTCGGCGTCGGCCTGGCCTTCGTGGATGCAGACATCCTCGGCACGGCGGGCGCGATCGGCTTCTGCACCTTCATGATGGTGACGATCGGCGTGATGCTGGGCCGCGCGCTGGGCAAGGTCGCCGGCAAGCGCGCGGAACTGGCGGGCGGGGTGGTGCTGATCGCGATCGGATCGATGATCCTGTACCAGCACTTGTCGGCAGGTTGACCAGGATGCCGTCCCCGGCAGGGTGCGCACGGGGTGCGCACCCTGCCGGGACCGGTTCAGCGTCGGTCCCGCGCGGGACCGACGCTCAGCCCTTCGCTGCGCAATACTGCCGCACGTACTGCGCGTGCGGCGGCAGCTTGGCCACCGTGCGCGCGATCGACTGGCGGAACGACTCGAGGAAGTCGCGCAGTTCCTCGTCGTCCATCAGGTCGGCCGTGCGGTGGTGCTGCTCCGGGTGGATGCCCTGGCCCATCATGACCTGGATCCAGGAATTTTCCACGAACAGCTCGTTGGCGAAGCGGAATACCTGGCCGCTCTCGCGGAACAGGGCGATGCGGTGGCGCAGCGCTTCCGGTACGTCCATCTCGGCGGCGTCCTTCCAGTATGGCGTGTCGCGGCGGTCGGTGACCTTATAGTGGGCGATGATGAAGTCGCGGATCTGGCGCACGTCGGCGTCGGTCTGGCGATTGAATTCGTCCACGTGGGCATGGTCGATGCGGTCCGTCGGGAACGTCTGCAGCAGGCGCACCAGGCTGCGCTGGATCAGGTGGATGCTGGTCGACTCGATCGGCTCCAGGAAGCCGCTGGCCAGGCCCAGGCCCACGCAGTTGCCGGACCAGACCTGCTTGCGCTGGCCCGGCGTGAAGCGGATCACGCGCGGCTCGGTCAGGACCTTGCCCTCGATATTGCCCAGCAGCGCGGCGCGCGCGGTGTCGTCGTCGACGTAGCGGCTGGAGAACACCATGCCGTTGCCGACGCGGTTCTGCAGCGGGATGCGCCATTGCCAGCCCCAGTCGTGCGCGATCGAGCGCGTGTAGGGCACGGCCGGGCCGACCGACTCGGTCTGCACGGCGATCGCGCTGTCGTTGAACAGCCATTGCGACCAGTCCTCGTACTCGACGCCCAGCGTCTGTCCCAGCAGCAGCGAGCGGAATCCGGTGCAGTCGAGGAACAGGTCGCCCTCCAGGCGCGACCCGGAATCGAGCAGCAGCGCGGCGATGCCGCTGCCGTCGGCGGTCTTTTCCACGCCTTCGATCTTCGCTTCGATGCGCTCGACGCCGAAGTGTTCCGAGAAGCGGCGCAGGTAGCGCGCGTAGCGGGTGGCATCCAGGTGGTAGGCGTAGTTCAGGCCGTCGTTCGACAGGTGGCCGAAGCGGTGCTCGCGCGCCGCCACCAGTTCCAGGCAGTAGTCGCCGTAGTCGCCGGCCAGGCCGCGCTCGACGCCCTTGTGCCAGAAGTGCTGGAAGCCGGCGGTCCAGTGATCGGTGCCGGTCAGGCCGAACGAGTGGATATAGTCCTTGCCGCGTTCGCGCCAGCTCTCGAAGCTGATGCCCAGCTTGAAGGTGGCGTTGGTGGCGGCCATGAATTCCTGTTCGCCGATGTCGAGCAGGCGGTGGAAGTGCACCAGGCTCGGGATGGTCGCCTCGCCCACGCCGACGGTGCCGATCTCGTCGGACTCCACCAGCTTGATGTCGAGGACCTTGCCCAGCGTGCGCGACAGCGCGGCGGCGGCCATCCAGCCGGCGGTGCCGCCGCCGGCGATCACGATGCGGCGCACCCCCGGCTTGCCCGGTCGGGCGGCCTGCTGATCCTTGTTGGTCTCCATGTCTTGTCCTTATCGGTTGATGCGTTTCAGGAGCTGGCCGCGCAGCGTGCGCGCGCCATCCTCGTCCAGCGGCGCCAGCGCATAGCGCGATTGCGGCGGGATGTGTTCGAGGCTGCCGGGGTCCGGCTCGAAGATGTAATGGCGGAAGATGCCGTGCCAGGCGGCGCGTTGCTCGGGCGGCAGTTCGCGCAGCGTCAGCAGCGCCAGCATCAGGGCATTGGTCGGGGTGTCCATCCAGTCCGGCGCCTGGCGCCACCAGTAGTTCACCAGCACGTTGAAGCTGTCCAGCGCCTCCACGTGGTGCCACCACATCGAGGGAATGAACAGGGCGTCGCCGGGTTCCATGTCGGCCACCAGCGCATGGTCGAGCGCCTGGCGGAAGCGCGGGAAGCGCTGCCAGTCGGGCGCGTGGAAGTCGACCATGCTGATCGGCTGGCCGGCCGGTGTGAAGTCGATCGGGCCGACGTACAGGTTGGGCAACTGGTCGGGCGGGAACAACGTGAAGCGGCGCCGGCCGGCCGCCACCACCGCCACGTTGTCGGGCGCGTCGTAGTGGGCGGCGATGCGGGTGCGGTTGCCGATCCAGATGCTGGCCAGCGCGTCGCGCCCGCCCAGGTCGATGTCGTTGTCGGCGCGCAGGCCCGGCAGGGCGGTGTCGATGGTGGTGGAGCCGACGTAGATGGCGCCCGGGCGCTCCTGCGCCGACTGCACCGCCAGCTCGTCGAGCACCGTGTCCAGGCGCGCCTTGGCCGAGCGGTAGTTGAAGCCGTCGACCTGCTCGTTGTAGAAGAAACGGCCCTGGATGTCGGGGTGGCCCAGCATCGCCAGCACGGTGGCGTCGCGATAGAAGCCGCGCAGGTAGTCGCTGGCGGCGGCGCCCGAGACGCGCGCGGCCCGCACCAGCGGCCACTGGTCGGCCAGCCCGCGCACGACGTAGGGTGTCGTGGCGCGCAGCAGCGCGTCCGGCAGCACGCCGCCTGCGACCGCGATTTCGCGCACGCGCTTATCGACGGGCAGCATGGTTGCGGCGCTCGATCAGGCTGCGGAACTGCGACAGCGAGGCCACCTGCATGTAGATCGCCTGCAGGTAGCCGGCGCGGTGCAGGCGGTCGAGCTGTTCGGCCGGCAGCTCCTGCAGGCGTTCCTCGTTGACCGTGTGGAAGCCGACCAGGCGGTGCTGCGCACCGTCGTCCAGTTCCACGTCCAGGACGAAGGATTCCAGCAGGTCGAGCTCGCGCAGCGCGGCGACGAAGGTACGGGTCGTCTCGATGCCTTCGTGGATGGTGCGCAGCACCGAGGTGATGCGCTCCAGGTATTCGCTGGTGCCGCCGTAGCTCAGGTCCACCGCCTCGCCTTCGATGCCCTCCTGGCGGAT
>DAMAFT010000506.1:0-3901 GCA_031995805.1 Massilia sp. | reverse complement strand
TGGTGCCGCACCTGCACTGGCACGTGATCCCGCGCTACGCCGACGACGCCCATTTCCCGGCGCCGGTGTGGGCGCAGGCAGTGCGCGAGACGCCGGCCGACGTGCTGGCCGCGCGCCGGGCCTTGCTGCCGGAACTGACGGCGGCGATCACGCGCAGGTTCGCAAGCCGGTAGAATAGCCGCCACATCTCGTCGTTCCCGCTCAGGATCACTCACCATGCCCATCCCCACCGAATTCACCGTCCACCAGCAATCCCGCACCGTCGACATCGCCTTCGACGACGGCGCCGCCTTCGTGCTGCCGATCGAACTGCTGCGCGTCTATTCTCCCTCGGCCGAAGTGCAGGGCCACGGCCCCGGCCAGGAAGTCCTCCAGCTCGGCAAGCGCACCGTCGGCATCAGCGCCGTCGAACCCGTCGGCAACTACGGCATCAAGCCGATCTTCACCGACGGGCACGAGTCCGGTATCTTCACCTGGGACTACCTGTACAAGCTCGGCAAGGAACACGACCAACTGTGGAGCGACTACATGGGCCGCCTGCAGGCCGCCGGCTTCAAGGACGATACCGGCCGCGATCCGATTCCCGAGATCCCGGGCATGAAGAAGGGCGGTGGCGGCTGTGGCAGCGGCGGCTGCGGTTGTCACTGAGCACCGCATCGTACTTGTATAAAAGAAATTTCTTGTGTTAATCTGCTGACCTACATCGACTCGATGTGACCCGGTCGGCAGCGCCGATTCCGAATTTGCGAAGATCCGCCAGATTCCCTGGCGGCGATCCTTCTTTTTCGGAGTCGACCATGCCAATCCATCGTAGCGCTGCCCCGCACGCGCGCCATTCTTCCCTCTCCCAGCCGGTCCCGGCGCAGCCCCATGGCATGGATGCCAGGCGGCGCATCGCACGCATGCTCGACCGGCATGCCGTTCCTTTTTCCATCAAGCGGCAATGCCTGCGCATCCTCGACCAGCTCGATGAACGCAAGGCCGTCCTGCTCGAAGCGAGACTGAAGGACTTCTTCCAATAATCGCCGCGGCGGCCGGCCCGGACTGGTTGTCCGGCCAGCCGCCGGCAAGGCCGGCGTGATCGTCCATGCAAAGGGTGCAACGAAACCGGACATGTTGCTAGAATTCAACATGGTGCATCGTTTCCGGCATCCGGACGCACCGGTCCATTTCGGCGTCCTGGCGTTGCCGTCTTTTGCCTCAAGGAAGAGTCAGCATTGCGCGCCTGGGATGGCCAGAATGGAATATTTCTAAAAATAAACACAATGACTGATCTTAACAAGATTATCGAAGGTTCCAAATCCATCGAGCACATCCTGTCCACGGCATTCGATGGTACCGGGCGTGGCATGCGGGAAAAACTCGACAGTGCGCGCTATCCGATTCCACAGCCTTTGAAGAACCGTATCGCCTACCTGGCGCGCGAGCGCAACCGGTGCGTCCACGAGGCCGATCACGCTGGCGTGGATGCCGACGAGTACCTGCGCAAGTGCCGGTCGGTCTGTGCGGAGTTGCAGGAAGTGCTCGCCGGCGCCAGGCGTGCGGCGCAGGCACAACAGGCGCACCAGCAGCTTGCCGCGCAACAGCAGGCGCAACAGCAGGCGGCCAGGGCGTCCGCCAGCCGGCAGTGGCAACAGGAGCGGGCGGCCGTGCATGCACGCAAGCGCCGCCGCGAGCGATTCGCGTGGCGGTTCGGCGCCGGGGCGCTGGTGCTTGCGGGCGCCTGGTGGTTCCTGAAGCCGGCGCCGCAGCAGGCAGGCGAGGCAGCTGCCGTACAGGCGCAGGACGCGCGCGTCCAGCCGGGCGCGGCGGCGTCAGCGCAAGCGCAAGCACAGGGGCATGGCAGGAAGCGTGAGGCGGCCAGGGCCAGGGATGCGCGGCCTGCGGGGACCGGTGTCGGCAATGTCGGCATCGGCAACGACGTGCTGGCGATCGAATCTGTGGAGTTCGCTTATCGCAAGGGGAGCTTCGGCGATGCCGAACCCAGGATGCGGGTTACCGTACGCAACCTGTCGGACCGGACCATTTCCATGGCGCGCCTGGACGGGCGCCTGTATCTCGGCGACGAAGCGAATCCGGTGGTCGATACGTCGGCCGGCGGCTGGCGCAACGATCCGCTGTACCTGTTCCTCGGGGATCGTGGCCTGGCGCCGGGGGCACGGGTGGAGCAGGAGATCCATGTGTCGAGCGACGATCGGTGGAAGCTTCCCGACGTGATCAATGCATCGCGGCGTCGCCTGCTGCTGCGCGTGAAGGAAGTGGAGGACGGACGCAAGCAGGCCTTCGGCGCTGCGGCGCCCGCCTGGCCGGCATCCCCGGCCGGCGCCGGCCCGGCGGCGCCGCGCCAGGCTGCCGCATCGGTTGACGCGGAAACGTACCGCCGCCGTTTCCTGGCGGGCAAGCACGTGGTGCTGAGCGACAGCCGGCTGGAAATCGACAGGCTCGAACTGCGCATGGAAGAGGGTTTCGGCAGCAGGAAACCGGTCATCCGGGCACGCTTCGCCAACCACGCCGGTGTGACGCTGAGCAGCGCCACTTTCCGGGTGCAGTTGTTCGTCAAGGGAGAAACGAAGCCGTTGGCCGATTCGCAGGAAGGATTTTCATCCGAAAACCTGTATGCCTTCTTCGACAGCAAGGGCCTGGCGGACGGGGCCAGTGTGGTGCAGGACTTCAGTTCGCTGCACAGGGGCAACTGGGACGCGCCCGACGTGGGCAATGCGATCCGGACCGGCCAGGCACAACTCGTGATCAGGCTGGAATCCCTCAGCGATGGCCGAAAACGGGATTTGCCGGGCAAGGCAACGGCAATCCGTGCGATGTAGCGCTCGTAAACGACAACAGGGAACACATGCGTGTTCCCTGGCGGCTGGCCCGCGGAGCGGACCCGTACGACATGGCTTATTGCGGCTGGATGTTGGCAGCCTGCTTGCCCTTCGGACCGGTGGTGACGTCGAACATCACGCGCTGGTTCTCGGCCAGCGACTTGAAGCCGGCAGAATTGATTGCCGAAAAGTGTGCGAACAGATCGTCGCCACCATCATCGGGTTTGATGAAGCCGAAGCCCTTCGCGTCGTTGAACCATTTTACGGTGCCAGTCGCCATGTTTCTCTCTCTCAAGAATTTTTGAACAAATAAGCCGCTTTGCCAGTGGCGCAACGGTTCGTCCGGCGTGTCACTGTGCTGCAGCGAAAATCATTATAGGCAGAGTTCTCGAAAATGTGATGCACAATTTGCAATCGCGCGTAAAGATCGCCAGGCGTGTTGCAAGTTGCATACTCAGCAATAATCGGGCGGCTGCCGATAATGGGGCATTCCCAGCCCATGAGGAGACCGCCGTGGTCGCGCCACCCCAGTCCTGTCCGTGTACCGGCACGACGGCGACCCGCGCCGCGCCGCCGTCAGCACCCTGGTGTCCTAACCATAACGGCGCCGGCCGCCCGTACATGGTGCCGGTCGCGCCCATGCACCGCATCGCCGTGCGCTCGACGCTGGCGACGGTGGAAGCCTGGTCAACCGTCGGTCGACACCGTGACCTGCTCCCAGGCGTCGATCTCGGCCGCCAGCGCGGCCAGCCGGGCGCGCACCAGCCGTAGCGCATCGCTGCCGAGCAGCAGGTGGGTGGGCGGGCGTTCCGCGGCGATCGCGGCCAGCATCGCGCGTGCCGCCCGGGCCGGGTCGCCGAGCTGCCTGCCGCTTTTTTTCACGCGCGCCCGGCGCACCGGGTCGAACACGGCGTCGTAGTCGGCGATCGCGCGCGGCGTGCGCTGCATCGAGCGGCCGGCCCAGTCGGTGCGGAACGAGCCCGGCGCCACCGCGGTGACGGCGATGCCGAACGGCGCCACTTCCTGGGCCAGCGCATCCGAGATGCCTTCCAGCGCGAACTTGCTGCCGCAGTAGTAGG
>DAMAFT010000505.1:0-3903 GCA_031995805.1 Massilia sp. | reverse complement strand
TCACGCCCCCCTTCGAAGGAAACCCGATGCCGTCCGAGCGCCTGCCCGTCCCCCTGTCCACCTGCTATCGCCTGCTGAACCACGGCCCCACCGTGATGGTCAGCAGCGCCCACGGCGGCAAGGCCAACGTGATGTCGGCCGCCTGGTCGATGCCGCTCGACTTCGATCCACCCAAGGTAGCCGTGGTGATCGACAAGAACACGCTGACGCGCGGGCTCGTCGAGGCGTCCGGCGAATTCGTGCTGAACGTGCCATCCGAGGCGCTGGCCGCGCTGACGGTGGCCGTGGGGTCCGCGTCGGGACGCGACACCGACAAGTTCGCGGCCCACGGCATCGCCACGCTGGCACCAGCGAAGGTCGGCGCGCCGCTGGTCGACGGCTGCCTGGCCTGGCTCGAATGCCGCGTCATCGCCGAGCCGCACATCCAGCAGGCCTACGACCTGTTCCTGGGCGAGGTGGTGGCCGCCTGGGCCGATCCGCGGGCCTACGACGGCGCCCACTGGCTGCCGGCGCAGGGCGGCAGGCGCAGCATCCATTACGTGGCGGGCGGGCATTTCTTCGCGACCGGGGTCGAGATCGACGTGGGCAAGGGCACGCCCTGAATGTCATTCTTGCGCGGATCACGAACGTCCAGAATATTCTTTTCGAGATTGCTGGAGGAGCGGAACCGTCATTCCTGCGCAGGCGGGAATCCATTTCTAAATTCAGTGAGAGTGCCTGACAAAACCCTTAAGTTATTGCGTAGTAAACAGCCGAGTAGACTTGGCCTTGCCGATCTTTCGTGATCGGCAAGCGCTGCATGTTGTGCTAGTTGCTGGCCTTTGTCTGTCGGCAACAGCTGTATTGAACTGACGGGCCGAAAACGGCCAGAACCGGGCTTTCTATGTTCGGCCAATGCGGATGTTGATGTTGCTCCTGTTCTTCTGCAGCGTTTTAGCTTGCTCAGCAGGCTTCGTTTGCTCGGGCGACCGAAAGTGCTGGGCAGCGGTCAGGAGGAGCTACAGCCCTTCCTGGCACTCCACAATTAACCGATACCTTGCTGTAACCGGTCCCGCTGCCCGATTTCATGTTTTTACACAGGCTGGGTCGAAAACGGAAGTTCGTGACGCTCAGTATTATCTTCCCTTTTGGAAAAATTTTATGCTACCCGACCGGCTGCTGTTGGCCAAGAGCAGCGTGTCGCAGGTGCTCATATCAAAGCCAAGTGTGGGAGGAAGCGCGCGCTCTGCTGGACAGCCGAAGTTTTTAATATGTCAGACGCCCCGAAATCCGTCGATCAAGCATGTTTCGGTGCGTCGAAAACATCGACCTCAAGCCGCAGGCGCAGAGGAGCGCCTGCGCCAGAACGACATCCCCTCAGGCCGCCGCCCGCGGCCGCCCGCGCCGCCGCTCCGCCAGTACGTAGCCGACCCACAGCACCAGCAGCCAGGCCGGAATCATCCACACCGACAGCAGCAGGTCCGGCGAGCGCGTCATGATGACCACGATGCCGCCCAGGTAGGCCAGGCACAGCCAGTTGGTGAGCGGATAGGCCGGGCTCGGGAAGGCGGTGGATTCGCCGGCGGCGCGCTTGGCGGCGCGAAAGCGCAGGTGGCTCCAGCTGATCATGGCCCAGTTGATCAGCATGCCGCCCACGGCCAGGCCCATCAGCAGGCCCAGCGCCTTGCCCGGTAGTGCGTAGTTGACGCCGACGCACAGGGCGGTGGCAAGCGCCGACACGCCCAGCGAGGCCAGCGGCACGCCGCGCTCGTTCACCTTCAGCAGTGCGCGCGGCGCATGGCCCTGTACGGCCAGGCCGTACAGCATGCGGCTGTTCGAGTACACGCAGCTGTTGTAGACCGACAGCGCGGCCGTCAGCACCACCAGGTTCAGCACATGGGCGACGATGCCGGCGTCCAGCGCCTGGAAGATCAGCACGAAGGGGCTGGCGCCGGGCACGATCCGGTTCCACGGGTACAGCGACAGCAGCACGGCCAGCGCGCCGACGTAGAACACCAGGATGCGCCACAGCGCCTGGTTGGTGGCGCGCGGGATCGAGCGGGCCGGATCGGCCGCTTCCGCCGCCGTGATGCCGATGACTTCCAGGCCGCCGAAGGAGAACATGATGATCGCCATCGACATCACCAGGCCCTCGAACCCGTGCGGGAAGAAGCCGCCGTGGCGCCACAGGTTGTCCACGCCCGCCTGCGGGCCGGCGCCGCCGCTGGCCAGCAGGAAGATGCCGTAGCCGATCATCGCGACGATCGCCGCCACCTTCACCACCGAGAACCAGAACTCGCTCTCGCCGAAGGCGCGTACGTTGATCAGGCTGATGCCGTTGGCCAGCACGAAGCAGCCCAGCGCCGACACCCAGGTCGGCACGGACGGGAACCAGTACTGCACGTAGATGCCGACGGCCGACAGCTCGGCCATGCTGACCAGCACGTACAGCACCCAGTAGTTCCAGCCCGAGACGAAGCCGGCGAAGCGCCCGCAGTACTTGTCGGCGAAGTGGCCGAAGGAGCCGGCGACGGGTTCGTCGACCATCATCTCGCTCAGCTGGCGCATGATCAGGAAGGCGACCAGGCCGGCGACGGCATAGCCCAGCAGCACGGCCGGGCCGGCGATGCGCACGGTCTCGGCGACGCCCAGGAAGAGGCCGGTACCGATGGCGCCGCCCAGGGCGATCAACTGGATGTGCCGGCTCTTGAGGCCGCGGTGGAGTCGGGAGTCGTCGTGTGCCATGCTGCTCTAGCTGGTAGGAAAGGCAATGATTCTAAAGGAAACCATCGCGGGTGTGCCCGAAACCGGGCTTTTACTTTTATTTACACGCGGTAATCATGCCGCCGGCCAGGCCAGGTCTTACAATGCGGAACGTTTCCATACCAGGAACGCGCCAGGCGCCCGGCACGCCCCCACCTCCGGCCGGAGCGACGACGAACACACCCTTACCGTAACGACCCATGTTCCAATCGAATCGTCTTTTCCTCTCCAACCAGCCGCAGGCCGGAAACGGGGCGTCGCCGCGCCGGCGCGCACTGTACCTGGCGGTCGGCCTGGCGCTGTGCGAACTCGGCGCCGCGGCGCCGGCCCTGGCGCAGAGCGGCGATGCCGCCGCGCCGGCTGCAAACTCCACGACAAGCGCCGCAGGCCAGGCCGCTCCGGCTCCCGGCGGCACGAGCGCGGCGCCCAAGGTGGTGAACGTGGTCGGCGAGCGCCCGACCAACCGTATCGACCGCCAGGTCTACGACGTCAAGAACGATGCCAACGCCTCCAACGGCAGCGCCGCCGACGCCCTCGGCAACGTGCCGTCGGTGGCGGTGGACCCGGACGGCACGGTGTCGCTGCGCGGCAGCACCAACGTCCAGATCCTGGTGGACGGCAAGCCCTCGGCCATGCTGCAGGGCGACAACCGCGGGCCGGCGCTGCAGGCGATGCCGGCCGACGACATCGATTCCGTCGAGGTCATCAACAACCCCGGCGCGGAGTTCGGCAACGAGGGCGGCGGCGGGCCAATCCTGAACCTGGTCATGAAGCGCAACCGCAAGCCGGGCGGCTTCGGTGTCGCCAATGCCAACCTGGGCACGGCGGGCCGCTACAACTCGGCGCTGAGCGGTTCGTACAATACCGGCCGCTGGGGCTTCCAGGGCGGTGTCAACGTCCGCCATGACGGCCGCAATTCGACCTCGGAGAGCGAGCGCGAACGCGTCGACCCGGTCACCGGCGAGACCCAGCGCAGCACCACCATGTCGTCCAGCTCGGGCCTGAACGACAGCGCCGGCGCGCGCGGCCAGGTGTCGTACAACGTCGGCCAGGACGATACGCTGGAAGCCAGCTTCGGCCTCATGAAACGCACCAACGACCAGGAGGGCCTGGACCGAGCTGGACGACATGGTGGTGCTGCGCTGGGTCTCGCCGGTGACC
>DAMAFT010000504.1:0-3909 GCA_031995805.1 Massilia sp. | reverse complement strand
CGCGTCCGGCGCCGGCGCGCACTGCAGCAGCGCGCCCAGGTCGACCACGCCGACGGCGGTGCCGCGCAGGTCGAACCAGCCCTTGCACAGCTTGCCCAGCATGACGGAGGAACGCAGTTCCGGCACGCGGATGATTTCCTGCACGGCGTCGATCGCCATCGCGAACGCCATGCCGCCGGCGCGGAAGGCCAGCGCCTTGCGGCCCTGGGCGCGGCGCAGGAAGCGCAGGCGCTCCGCGTCGCGGGCGGCGCTCTGGGCGCGCACCTGCGGCACGTTGTCGATGCGGATCAGCGCGTCCGGGTCGAGCAGCTGGACCAGGCGCGCGCCGTGGTCCAGCGTCAGCGCGCCGCACAGCACGCTGGCGCCGCCGTCGCGCCAGGCCAGCACGCTGTGCTGCTCGGGACGCACGCGCAGCACTTCGCCGGTGGCGTCGAACACCAGGCCGACCAGCACTTCCTCGTGCTCGAGGATGGCCACGCGCTGCTCCGGGCCGGCCGCCGGCGCCTGCGGATCGAACACGCGCGCCAGGTTGATCATCGGGATCGCGCTGCCGCGCAGCGTGAAGATGCCTTCCAGGCAGGCCGGCGACAGCGGCAGGCGCACCAGGCGCTCGGGCATGCCGACCACTTCGCGGATGCAGGCGGCGTCCAGCGCGAATTCCTGGCCGCCCAGGTGGAAGCTGCCGTACAGGAGGGTGCCGGCGGCCAGCGCCAGGGCGTCGGCCTTGGCGGCGCGCGCCGCCTGCGCGGCGGCCAGCGCCGCCCGCACCGCGTCGGCATCGGCCAGCGCCGCCACCGCCCGGGTCTCGAACAGTGCCGGCGCGTTCACGCGTACGCTCCCTCGACCATGCCGACGCGCACCACCGACCAGGTCTGGCTGTCGCAATCGATCGACAGGCGCCGGCCGTGGCTGCCGCCGACGTCCTCGTACTCCACGTGCAGGCCGCGCGCCGCCAGTTGCGCATGCGCCGCCACGATGTTGCGGCGGCCGATGGCGCCCTCCCCGCCCGGCAGGTGCAGCATGCGCGCACCGCCGGCGACGACCACCTCGACCTCGCCGTACTGCTCGCGCCGCACGCCGAGCGCCGCCAGCAGCGCCGGCACCGCCGCGCTGACATAGCGGGCCGCGGCGCCGCCGACGCCCATGCCGTCGGGCAGGAAGCAGTGCGCCAGGCCGCAGCGGCCGCGCGCGCGCCAGACCATGCCGATGCCGACGCAGGAACCGAGCAAGGCGGTCAGCACCTGGTCGCCCTCGGCGACCTCGAGCTGGCCGGTCCAGACGTGGCGGGTGTGGCCGGCGTCCGGGCGCGGGCGCGGCATGTGGCGCATGCGCGCGCCCTGGGTCATCGGTTGGGCATTCATTGTTGTTCTCCTGCGATGCGGTAGACGTGGGCCTGTTCGAACTCGAACGGCGTACGGATGCGGGTGATCGATTCCTGCTCGCCCAGCACCAGGCGGGCGTGCGGGCGCATGGCGGTGCGCACCTGGGCCAGGATGCGTTCCTGGTTCTGCTCGTCGAAGTAGATCAGCACGTTGCGCAGCAGGACCAGGTCGAAGTGCTCGCGCCGCGGCGGCGGCGCCAGCAGGTTGTGGGCGGCGAAGGCGACGTGCCCGCGCACCTCGGGCGCCACGGTCCAGCGCTCCGGGCCGCCGGACAGGTAGCGGCGGAACAGCGCCGGGCGGGTCAGCTCGAAGCGTTCCACCGTGCGGCCGCGGTAGGTGGCGCCGCGCGCGGCGTCCAGCGCCTGGTTCGAGATGTCGGTGGCGCTGATGGAAAAGCGGAAATCCGGGTGCTGGCGCTGGAATTCCAGGCACAGCATCGCCATCGAATAGGCTTCCTCGCCGGTGGCGGCGGCGGCCGACCAGACGCGCAGCGGCGCGCTGCCGTTGCGCGCATGCCAGTCGGCCAGGAATTCGTCGTTCAGGTACCACCAGACGGCCGGGGTGCGGAAGAAGGCGCTGTCGTTGGTGGTCACCGAATCGACGAAGGGCCCGACCTCCCCGCCGCCGCGCCGCACGTGCGCGATGTAGTCGTCGTAGGAAGCCATGCCGAGGGCGCGCATGCGCGGCAGCAGGCGCCCCTGCAGCAGGACGCGCTTGTTTTCGTTCATGGCGATGCCGGTGTGCTCGCGCACCAGCGCGATCACGGCATCGAGGTTGTCGTCACGCAGGTCCATGGGATGCCCGTTCAGACCGCGAAGCGGCCGACGGTGTGGTTGAGCTGCTCGGCGTTCTCGTTCAGGCCTTCGGTCGAGCGCGCGATGCTGTCGCAGGAACCCGCCGAACGCTCGGTTTCCTGGGCGATATAGGAGATCGCCACGCTGACTTCCTTGGCCGTCAGCGACTGCTCGTTGGCGCTGGCCGAGATATCGGCGATCGCCAGCGAGGTCTTCTGCACGCCGGCGCTGATGCGGTCGAACGCCTCGCTGGCCTGGCGCGAGATCTCGCTGCCCTGCGACACGCGGCGCACCGATTCGTTGATCAGCTTGGAGATTTCCTTGGTCGCCTGCGAGGAACGCTCGGCCAGCTTGCGTACCTCGTCGGCCACCACCGAGAAGCCCAGGCCGTGCTCGCCGGCACGCGCCGCCTCGATGGCGGCGTTGAAGGCGAGCATATTGGTCTGGCTGGCGATCTCGCCGATCACCTTGACGATCTCGCCGATGTCTTCCGACGACTGGTTGATCATGCCCATCGCCTCGATCGACTTGGCGATCGCCTTGGCGCCCAGCTCGGCCTCGTTGTGGGTGGCCTGGGCCAGCGTGTTGGCGTCCTGGGTGCTGCGCGCGATGGTCTCGATGGAGGCGGTCAGGCCGTCGACCGACGCGTTCATCTGCTCGACCGTGGCGCCCAGCGCCTGGGCGCTGGCGGCGACGGTGTTGGAGCGCTCGGCGATGGTGCGCGACGAGTCGGACAGCTTGCCGGCGGCGCCGATCACGTCGCCGATCACGTTGCGCAGGTCGCCGACCATGGCCATCACGCCGCGCGCCAGCTGGTCGAGCGGCTCGTCGCCGGACAGTTCGACGGTGCCGGTGAGATCGCCGCGCGAGGCGCGCGCCACCAGCTCCAGCAGCACGCCCACCTTGCGGTGCTCGGCCTCGCCGCGCGCGGCATTGGCCTGCTCCAGGCGCACCTGCTCGGTGATGTCGGTAGCGAACTTGACCACTTTGACCGGCTTGCCGTTCAGGTCGAGGATCGGGTTGTAGGTAGCCTGGATCCACACGACCTTGCCGTTGTTGCCCAGGCGCTTGTAGCGGCCGCTGTCGAACTCGCCGCGATTGAGTTTTTGCCAGAAGCGGCGGTAAGCCGCGCTGGCCGCGTACTCGTCCTCGCAGAACACGCGGTGGTGCTCGCCCCAGACGTCTTCCAGCGAATAGTCGAGCAGCCCGAGGAAATTCTCGTTGGCGCTGATCAGGGTGCCTTCCATGTCGAACTCGACGACGGCCTGGGCCTTGCGGATGGCTTCCACGAGCCCGGCGCACTCGACGGCGCGCTGGCGCTGCTCGGTGATGTCGGTGGCGAACTTGATCACCTTGACGACATGGCCGGCGCCATCCACGACCGGATTGTAGGACGCGTTGATCCAGACTTCGCGGCCGCCCTTGGCGACGCGCTTGTATTCGGCGCGCTCGACCTTGCCGGCCGCCAGTTCTTCCCAGAAGCGCGCGTACTCGGGCGAGGCCGCATGGTCGCGCTCGACGAACATCGCATGGTGGCGGCCCACGATTTCCTCGGCGCGGTAGCCCGTCAGGTTCAGGAAATTATCGTTGGCGCCCAGGATGATGCCGTCGAGCCCGAACTCGATGATGGCCTGGGCGCGGTCGAGGGCCGCATAGGCGGCGCGCATCTCTTGCAGGTCTGCCTGGGATTCCGGTTGGGTCATGTCCATGGTCGATGTCGATTCGGTAAAAGT
>DAMAFT010000503.1:0-3914 GCA_031995805.1 Massilia sp. | reverse complement strand
TGTACGGGTCGTTGATCAGGCCCTTCCAGCCGACCGTGGTGCGCGGCTTCTCGAAGTACACGCGCATGACGATTTCCAGCTCGCCGGCGAAGCGCTTGCGCTGCACGGCCAGGCGGTGCGCGTACTCGAGCGCGGCCTTGGGCTCGTGGATCGAGCACGGCCCGATCACCACCATCAGGCGGTCGTCCTGGCCGTGCAGGATCCGGTGCAGCGCCACCCGTGCCTGCGACGCGGTCTCCTCCGCCTCCGGGGTGACCGGGAACTCGCGGATCAGGTGCGAGGGCGGCGTCAGTTCCTTCATTTCGCGGATGCGTAGGTCGTCGGTGCGGGGCATTGCGGTTCTCCGTTGAGCTGAAATATGGGGGCTAAGAAAGGGGGCCGAAAACGAAAAAACCGCCATCGCTGGCGGTTTTTCTGGAATGCGTGTCGGACTTCGTTCTGTTGTTGCGTGAACCTGCCGCTACTCCACCGCCGTCGGGCTGGAATGGCTAAACCAAAAATAAAAGGTAAAGAAAACGGCGTGGCGCATGGTGGTCTCGAAGTGTTCAATTGACTATAACAACAATGCAGCGCCATTGGCAAGACTTAATTTGCCACGACGCCGTCGCTTGCGGATGCCTATACAAGCAATCGGTTGCGTCAAGCAGACAGCCAATTGCGGCCTACCCGGCACGCTTGAGAGATGTCAGTCCCGCCCACGGCACCGGTGCAACAGTCGAGACAAGCCCCGGCCGTTCTCGTGTTGCCGGCGGGGTTCCCCATCCACCAGGAACATCCATCGGGAGTCCGGACATGACCGCAACCGTGTTCAACGAAACCGCCATCGCGCGCACGATCCGCCGCCTGTTTGCCGGCGGCGGCGCCGTCGGCCTGGCCATCCTGGCGCTGCCGGCGCCGCTGCACGCCCAGGACGGCGCCCAGCCAGGCGCCCGGCCGATCCAGCGTGTCGAAATTACCGGCAGCAACATCCGCCGCGCCGAGGCCGAGACCGCCTCGTCCGTCATCACCGTCAACCGCGCCGACATCGAGCGCTCCGGCAAGAACACGGTGGCCGAGCTGCTGCAGACGCTCGCCGTCGACAACCAGGGCTCGGTGCCCACCACCTTCGGCAACGGCTTCGCCGCCGGCGCGTCCGGCATCTCGCTGCGCGGCCTGGGCGCCGCTTCCACCCTGGTGCTGCTGAACGGGCGCCGCATCGCCCCCTACGGCCTGGCCGACGACGGCCAGAAGCAGTTCACCGACCTGAACGTGATCCCGACCGACGCCGTCGACCGCATCGAGGTGCTGAAGGACGGCGCCTCGGCCATCTACGGTTCGGACGCGATCGCCGGCGTCGTCAACGTGATCCTGCGCCGCGACTACGTCGGCAACTCGGTGCGCGCCTCGCGCGGCGTCGGCAAGGAATGGGACGGCAAGCGCACCAACGCCGCCTTCACCAAGGGCGTCGGCCGGCTCGACCAGGACCGCTACAACGTGCTGTTCAGCATCGAGTACAAGAAGTTCGACGAACTCTGGTACCGCGACCGCTCCGACCGCGACTGGATCGGCCGCGTCGACCTGCGCCGCTGGGGCTTTTCCGCCGCCGAGGCGCTGGGCGGCACCGGCGCCATCGTCCCCGGCAGCGGCGCGGCCGGCAGCGCCGTCAACGGCAACGTGCGCAACCCGGCCGACCCGACCAATTACTATAACCGCGGCAACCTGGCCGGCCCCGGCTTCACCCGTACCTTTCCCGGCGCGGCCTGCAGCAACTTCACCAGCCACCCGCAGGGCGATCCGGGCGGCGGCTGCCTGATCGACTCCACGCTGCAGTACAACCAGATCGAGCCGAAGCAGGAAAACATCAGCGTCTTCGCACGCGGCACCTGGCAGGCGACGCCCGACATCCAGGCGTACAGCGAGTTCAACTACTACACCAGCCAGACCGATTCCTCGACAACGCCGTCCGGCATCAGCGGCTCGGTCGGCTATCCGGGCGGCCCGGTCAACAATGCCCTGGTGCAGTTCGGCCCGACCCATCCCGACAACCCTTATTTCGGCACGGCGGCGCGGCTGCGCTACCTGGCGGCCGACGTCGGGCCGCGCGTGTCGAACATCGACTCGAACTTCGTGCGCTGGATCGGCGGCGCCAAGGGGACCAGTTACGGCTGGGACTGGGACAGCGCGCTGCTGTTCTCGCGCAACCACGTGAACAACACGCAGGACGGCTACCTGCAGCGCGACGTCGCCTTCGCCCTGCTCGACCCGAGCGCACCCAACGTGGCGGCCGCGCTGGCAAACAGCCCGGCCTATGCGGCGCTGCCGCCGGGCACCTTCTGGCGCATCGGCGAGAATGCCGGGCTGAACTCGCCGGCGCTGTACGCGGCGCTGTCGCCCACCATCGGCAACACGGCGCGTAGCAAGGTCGGCCAGTGGGACGTCAAGGCCACGCGTTCGTTCTCCGGCATCCTGCCGGGCGGGGACCTGGGCCTGGCGCTGGGCGCCGAATGGCGCCACGAAAAGACCGAGCTGCTGCCGACCACCGGCACCGAGCGCGGCAACATCATCGGCCTGGGCTATTCCGCCTACCGCGGCTCGCGCAACGTGTTCGCCCTGTACGGCGAGGCGCTGGCGCCGCTGCCGTACCAGCTCGAGGCCACGGCCGCGCTGCGCTGGGACCACTTCACCGACGTCGGCAATTCCTACACGCCGAAGGTCGGCCTGAAATGGACGCCGGTGCGCGAATTCGCCCTGCGCGGCACCTTCGCGCGCGGCTTCCGCGCGCCCAGCCCGGCCGAGAACGGCGTCGGCGGCCTGGCCGCCTATTCCACCGCGTCCGATCCGCTGCGCTGCGCGCTGGGCGTGCCCGGCACCTGCTCCCCCGCCTCGGTCGCCTTGATCACCTCGCCCAACCCGGACCTGTCGCCGGAACGCTCGCGCAGCTACAACCTGGGCGTGATCTGGGAGCCGCTGCCGCGCACCAGCATCTCGGTCGACTACTGGAAGATCAAGCGCAAGAACGAGATCAACCAGGACCAGGTCGACGCCGCCATCGCGGCCGGTTCGGTGGCGCGCGACCCGGCCGGCGCCACCGGCATCCCGGGCGACCCGGGTCCGATCACGGCCGTGCTGACGCGCTACGTCAACTCGGCCCAGACCCAGGTGCGCGGCATCGACCTCGACGCCCGCTACACCCACCGCCTGCCCGACGAATGGGGCAGCCTGGGCTTCGACATCAAGTACACCCACCTGTTCGAATGGGAGCGCAAGGAACGCGACGGCACGGCGCGCGACTTCGCCGGGACCCACGGCAACTGCGACATCACCAATTGCACGGGCACGCCGGACAACCGCGCCAACCTGCGCATCGGCTGGGATCGCAAGGACTGGCGGGTGTCGCTCAACGTGAACTACCGCGGCAAGCTCGACAACACGCTGTTCCAGGGCGATCCGGACGGCTGCGCCAGCCACTTCGCCGACGGCAGCGACGCGCCGCGCGACTGCGCACTGGCTTCGTTCACCACCTTCGACCTGGTGGCGCGCTGGAAACCGTTGCCGGCCTGGGAAATCTACGGCTCGATCGAGAACCTGTTCGACAAGGTTGCGCCGCTGGATCCGCTGACCTATGGCGCGCAGGCCTACAACCCGCTCGACTATGCGGGGGCGCGCGGGCGCTACTTCACGGTGGGGGCGCGTTATACATTCTGACAGGCACCCGCGACGACAGGAAAGACGTCCATCGAAACAACGTCGCCCCGGCCTGCGCCGGGGCGACGGTTCGTTGGTCGGCGGTCGTTGTCAGGCGATCAAGCCGTGCCGCCGACGGTCACGCCATCGATGCGCAAGGTCGGCTGGCCCACGCCCACCGGCACGCTCTGGCCTTCCTTGCCGCACACGCCCACGCCCGAATCGAGCGCCATGTCGTTGCCGATCATCGA
>DAMAFT010000502.1:0-3932 GCA_031995805.1 Massilia sp. | reverse complement strand
CTGCCATAAGCGGGAGAAAGCGGACCACACCGGCCAGTCCTTTATTGAATCCATGTTGCGGGAAGCACGAAACCATGAAACCAATCTGGATTGTCGACGACGATGCATCGATCCGCTGGGTCCTGGAAAAGGCCCTGGCGCGCGAAAACCTCGCAACCCGGAGCTTTGCCAGCGGGCGCGAGGCCTTGGCCGCGTTCGAGACCGAATCGCCGCAGGTGCTGGTGTCGGACATCCGCATGCCGGGCGAATCCGGCCTGGACCTGCTGGCCGCCGTCAAGGAAAGCCACCCGGGCCTGCCGGTGATCGTCATCACGGCGTTCTCCGACCTCGACTCCGCCGTCGCCTCGTTCCAGGGCGGCGCCTTCGAATACCTGGCCAAGCCCTTCGACATCGACAAGGCCGTGGCGCTGATCCGCCGCGCGCTGGAGGAAAGCCTGCGCGAAGCCAGCGTCGAGATCGCGCCCGCCGAGACGCCCGAGATCCTGGGCCAGGCGCCCGCGATGCAGGAAGTGTTCCGCGCCATCGGCCGCCTGTCGCAGTCGAACGTGACCGTCCTGATCACGGGCGAAAGCGGCACCGGCAAGGAACTGGTGGCGCGCGCCCTGCACAAGCACAGCCCGCGCGCCCAGCAGCCGTTCATCGCGCTGAACACGGCGGCGATCCCGAAAGACCTGCTGGAATCCGAGCTGTTCGGCCACGAGCGCGGCGCCTTCACCGGTGCGCAGGCGATGCGGCGCGGCCGCTTCGAGCAGGCCGAGAACGGCACGCTGTTCCTCGACGAGATCGGCGACATGCCGTTCGACCTGCAGACGCGCCTGCTGCGCGTGCTGTCCGACGGCCACTTCTATCGCGTGGGCGGCCACCAGCCGGTGCGTGCCAACGTGCGCGTGATCGCGGCCACGCACCAGAACCTGGAACAGCGCGTGCGCGACGGCCTGTTCCGCGAAGACCTGTACCACCGCCTGAACGTGATCCGCCTGCGCCTGCCCTCGCTGCGCGAGCGGCGCGAGGACATCCCCATCCTGGTGCGCCACTTTTTGGTGCAGAGTGCACGCCAACTGGGCGTCGAGACCAAGCGCATGAGCGAGGAGGCGCTGCGCTTCCTGTCCGGCCTCGAACTGCCGGGCAACGTGCGCCAGCTGGAAAACCTGTGCAACTGGATCACCGTGATGGCGCCGGGCCAGACCGTCGAGGTCAAGGACCTGCCGCGCGACCTGACCCAGGCCCAGGCGGGCGCCGCCGTCAACAGCCTGTCGGCCCTGCCGGGGATGGGCAGTGCCGCCGCGGTGGCGATGCCGGCGCCGTCGGCCGGCCCGCTGCACGCCAGCGCCGACGGCATCCCGCTGCAGGGCGTGATGCCGGGCCTGATGCCGGCGCTGGCCCCGGCCGGCGCCGACGGCTGGATCGGCCTGCTCGAGCTGCAGGCGGCGCGCATGCTGTCCGACGGCCAGGTCGAGGTGATGGACGTGCTCGGGCGCCAGTTCGAATCGGCGCTGATCCGCACGGCGCTGAAGCACACGCACGGGCGCAAGAACGACGCGGCCATCCGCCTCGGGATCGGGCGCAATACCATCACGCGCAAGATCGCCGAACTCGGCATCGACGGGGCGAAGGACGAATGACGCCAACGGCGCCATTCGTCCGGTAGGGTGGGCGGCTTCGCCGCCCACGCGGTGATACGCGCCATCCGCTCCATCGGGCACGCGATCGGCGCCGTCTGTTGAGCGCGTGGACGGCGGAGCCGTCCACCCTGCGCCGTCGTCGCATGGTGTAAGCTCTGGCACCCGCAACTACACCATCGATTACCCGCAATGCTGATCAACTGCGTCGCCTACCAGGAAGGCAAGAAGCTGTGCGACATCCCCGTCGAGGACATCAGCGACTACCTGGACCGGTCCGGCTGCTTCGTCTGGGTGGCGCTGCGCGACGCCACCGACGCCGAGATGGCGCAGATGAAGGATGAATTCAACCTGCACGAACTGGCCGTCGAGGATGCCGCGCGCGGCCACCAGCGGCCCAAGCTCGAGGAATACGGCGACAGCCTGTTCGCGGTCGTGCACACCGTCGACCTGGAGGGCGACCGCCTCGCCACCGGCGAGGTGGCGATCTTCGCCGGCGCCAACTACGTGCTGTCGGTGCGGCGCGACGCCGCCAAGGGTTTCCTCGGCGTGCGCGCCCGCGCCGAGCGCGAGCCGCACCTGCTGGCGATGGGTTCGTCGTTCGTGCTGTATGCGTTGATGGACGCCGTGGTCGACCGCTACTTCCCCGTGGTCGACATGCTCGAATCGGAACTGGAGACCATCGAGGACCGCATCTTCATGGACGGCGCCCAGCGCGAGAACGTCGAGCGCCTGTACCAGCTGAAACGCAAGGGCCTGGTGCTGCGCCACGCCGTGTTCCCGCTGCTGGAAGCGCTCGGGCGCCTGCAGGGCGGGCGCGTGCCGGAACTGGTGACGAATACCGACAACTACTTCCGCGACGTGCACGACCACCTGATCCGCATCGCCGGGCGCCTGGATGCGATCCGCGACACCATCAGCACGGCGATCCAGGTGAACCTGTCGATGGTCTCGATCGACGAGAGCGAAGTGAACAAGAAGCTCGCGGCCTGGGCCGCCATTTTCGCGGTGTTCACCGCCTTCGCCGGCATCTGGGGCATGAACTTCAAGGTCATGCCCGAGCTGGAATGGAAGTGGGGCTACCCGTTCGCGCTCGGCGCCATGGTCGGGGTGGCGCTGTACATGTACCGCCGGTTCCGCAAGGCCGGCTGGCTCTAAGAACCTATCCCGGTAGGTGGCAGTCGCTTCTGGCGCGCCTGACGAACGTGTGCAGCGTTGCTCGTCGTTGCATGGCTAGCCATGCGGCCTCCTCGCGCCTTGCCCACGCTCGCCATGCATCGCCTACGCGCATGTCGCCAGCAGCTTTCCGCCACCTACCGGGATAGGTTCTTAGTCGCCCTTGCCGGCGCTGGCCGCGCTGCCCGCCGACGCCGCGACCACCAGCCCGATCGCCAGCCATTGCAGCGCGCCCAGTTGCTCGCCCAGCACCAGGAAACCGGCCAGCGCGGCCACCGCCGGCGCGCAACTCACCAGGATGCCGAACACGCGCCGCGGCAGGCGCTGCAGGGCCATCATCTCGAGCGTGTAGGGCAGGGCGGACGACAGCAGCGCCACCGCCAGGCCCAGGCCCAGCACGTCCGGCGCCAGCAGCGCGGCGCCCGCGTGCGCGGCGCCGAACGGCACCGTGAACAGGGCGGCCGCCAGCATGCCCCAGGCCACCGCATGGCCGCCCCGCAGCGATGCGGCGCGCTTGCCGAACACGATGTACAGCGCCCAGCACAGCGCGGCGCCGAGGGCGCAGGCGATGCCGCGCGGGTCGAGCCGGCCGGCGCCCTCCAGCGGCAGCAGCAGCCACAGGCCGGTTGCGGCGCAGGCGACCCAGGCCAGGTCGCGCGGCCGGCGCGAGGACAGCACCACGACGGCCAGCGGGCCGGTGACTTCGATGGCGACCGCGATCCCGATCGGGATCAGGGCGAACGCATGGTAGATCAGCAGGTTCATGCAGCCCAGCGTGACGCCGTAGACCGCGATGTTGACGATGTCGGCGCGCGCCGGCGGCATGCGCCACGGCCGCATCGCCAGCATCAGCAGCAGCGCCGAGAGGCCGACGCGCAGGGCCGTCACGCCATCGCTGCCGACCTGCGGGAACAGCTGCTTGGCGCAGGCGGCGCCGATGTTCTGCGACACCAGCGCGCCCAGGATGGCCAGCGCCGCCGGCGCCGTGCCCTGGCCCTGGACGTGGCGTGCGGCGGCGCCGGCCGGGTCCATCAGCCGGCCATCGCCATGGCGACGGCCTCGGCGACGCGGATGCCGTCCACCGCCGCCGACATGATGCCGCCGGCGTAGCCCGCGCCTTCGCCGGCCGGGTACAGG
>DAMAFT010000501.1:0-3938 GCA_031995805.1 Massilia sp. | reverse complement strand
CACGCCGTGCAGCACCTGGCCGATGTCGCCGTAGCTGCCGTCGCGCGTGAAGCGTTGGGCCGTGCCGCCGGTGGCGATGCCCAGCAGGCCGCGTCGTCCCCGGAAAAAGCCGCTGTCGTAGCGCTTGCCGTCGGCGTAGGCGAAGCCATAGGCCAACACGCGGTCGAACCAGCCCTTGAGGATCGCCGGCATGCCGCCCCACCACAGCGGGAAGACGAACAGCAGCAGCTCGGCGTCCGCCACGCGCGCCTGTTCGCGCCGCAGGTCGTCGGCATAGCCGTCGTGGCGGCTGGCGTGTTCCTGCTCGGTCTGGTAATGGAAGCGCGCCGGATCGGCCACGGTGCGAAAGTCGTGCCGTCCCGCGACCGGGTCGAACCCTGCCGCGTACAGGTCGGAGACCTCCACGCGGTGCCCGGCCGCTTCCAGCACCGCGCGCGCCGTCGCGGTCATCGCCGCGACGAAGGACGTCGGCTCCGGATGCGCATGGACGATCAGGACGTTCACGGCGCCAGCCCCATCAGCTCGGCGGCATTGGTCGAGGTCATGCGGCGCACCTGGTCCTCGCTGTAGCCGAGGTCGAGGCAGATCTCGATGACGTTGCGAAAACCATCGGCGATCTTCGGGTTGCCCGCCTGGCCGAGGTCGGACCCCAGGATGGTGCGCTCCACGGTGCCCGCCTCGATCAGCGCGCGCAGGGTGGGTGGATCGTAGAACTTGAACTTCGAGTTCTCGGCGAACATGCACATCGAGTGCTCGATATAGACGCCCATGTCCACCAGGCGGCGGATGTCGTCCAGGCCGGCGTCGACGATATAGGTCGGGTGGTTGGTCAGCAAACGTTTGACGCCGCGCTTTTTCGCTTCCTCGAACAGCGGCCAGATCTCGCTGATGTGCAGGTGTCCGGAGGACAGCACGACGTCGTTCTCGGCGATCATGTCGAGGATCGGCATCACTGCCGGCAGCAGCCTGCCCTCGGCGTCGAGCACCGTCAGCGGGCTGGGCGCCATCATGCGCTTGTCCGACTTGGGGAACTTGAAGTTGGCGTCGGCCTTGTGATGGGCGATGTGGTTGGCGGACGAGAACGTCGGCATCCATACCAGCCGCGCCCCGAGGGCGATGCCGTGCTCGACCGCGTACAGGTTCAGGCCGCCGGCCTGGTTGTTCAGGGGCACGCCGGACAACAGTTCGACGTTCAGGTGGCGGTAATGCTTGTTGAGCATCTCGGTCACCGGGGTCGCCGAATAGTAATGGTCCTTGATCAGCAGCGCGCGCAGGCCCGCCTCGGCGGCCTCGTGCAGGGCCTCGTGGTGGTCGCAATAGCGCGGCATGACCGACGGGCCGCTGTGGCAGTGCAGGTCGATCGCGCCCTGCATCAGGCGCCGGGACAGGTCGGGATCGCGCTCGCGCCATCCGGGAATCGGGCTGTTCATGGAGTCTCCTTGGAATCAATGGTCTGGTGTGTCTGCAGCGGGCGGCGCAGTCCGGCCGCCGCCGCGCGCAGCAGCGACTGGTCGGAACCGACGACGAACAGGCTCACGCCCAGCGCGTGCCAGTCATGCGCCTCGTCGGCATGGCCGATGTGGATGCCGACCGCCCTGCCGTGGCGGCGCGCGGCGGCGCAGACCGCCTCCACCGCCGCGCGCACCAGCGGGTGCGCCACGTCATCCACGCCATACGACACGGCCAGGTCGGCGCGCCCGATGAACAGGCAGTCGGCCTCGTCCAGGGCGGCGATCGCCTCGATGTCTTCGATCGCCTCGCGGTCTTCGATCTGGCAGATGGCGACGCTGTCGCGGTCGGCGCGCTCGATGTGTTCGCGCATGCCGGCGCGGCCGTAGTCGCCGGCGCGCGGCGAGTTGGAAAAGCCGCGCGCGCCGCCGCGGTAGCGCACCGCGGCGGCAACGGCCTGGACGTCGGCGGCGCGGCGCGCATGCGGCGCGACGATGCCGGTGGCGCCCAGGTCGAGCGCGTTCAGGACGTGCACAGTGCCGGGCACGCGCACCAGCGCCGGGATCCGGCTGGCGTGGGCGGCCAGCAGGCAGGCGTCGAGGGCGGCGCGGTCGAACGGGGCGTGCTCGGCATCGATGACGATGAAGTCCAGGCCGGCGCCGCCCAGCACTTCGACCAGCTGGTGGGCGGGCGTCTTGAAGAACGTGCCGAACAGGGCCTGGCGCGCGCGCAGGCGCTGGCGGAAGCTGGCGGAGGCGTCCATCGCGCCCTCAGGCCGCATCGCCGGCGGCCGCCGGCGGCGCTTCCGGGAACTCGCCGGCCTGGTAGGCCACCAGGTGCTTGTAGTCCTCGCGGATCGGCGCGAACAGGTCGAGGTTGTGGACCACTTCGTCGCCGACCGGCTCGGCGTAGTGCATGGTGTGCGGCGGAATGCGCACCATCGAACCCGGCACCATCTCGAATTTCTCGTCGCCGACGTAGTAGTTCATGCGGCCCTGCACGCAGATGGCGATCTGCTCGAAATCGTGCTGGTGCGGCCGGAGGTCCATGCCCGGGGTCGCGAAATTCATCACCACCATGGCGTTGTCGCCGCGGTAGCCGACGCGCTCGACGCCCTTGCGCACGACCTCGCGCGGCAGCGTGTTCCAGTTGTACATCTTCGTTTTCGCTGTCATCCGTATCTCCATGTTTTCGCTTTTGTTTCGCCTATCGAAACACTGTTTCGTTAGTGATTACAGTGTAGGAGGCAAAAAATGGCTTGTCAACCGCTTTGACGGCGGCGGCAGGACATGTGACGTGCAGAGAAAGGCAGGATGGGAAGGACGCCGGCGCGCGGGTGCGCCCCGGCGGGACGGTCGGGAAACCGACTCAGGCGGCTGGCGCCAGCCCGAACGACGCCCGATACGGCTCCGCCGCATCCTCGCGCCTAGTGATTTCCACCAGCACGCCGCCGGGGATCTCGCAGAAGAAGCGCGAGCCGCGCGGCGCCCTGATCAGGCCCGTCGTCATGCGCGCGCCGCCGGCCAGGAACTCGTCGTGCAGGCGCGCGACGTCCGCCGCCGTGGGCAGCTCGAAGCCGATGTGGAAGTTTTCCGGCCAGTCGACGCGGCGGCCGGTGGCATCCTCGATCACGATGTCGGCATCGTGGCGCTTGACGACGGCGCTGGTCCCCATCGGCGTGACGGTGGCGCCCAGGTGGCGTGCGAAGAACGATGCCGTCGCGTCGACGTCGAGCGAGGGAAAGCTGAGGTGATTGAGTTTCATCGTGTGGTTCACGGTAAGCATGCGTGGCTCCTTTGGGTTTCGGAGCCATGCCACACGATGCAAGCGGACCGGAAACGCGAACGCCCCCGGACTGCCCGCACGCGCGGCATGGTCCAATGGGCGTTGGTTGACGTAAACGCTTACGGCTGTCGGGAGACAGCGGTTGCGATCTTAGAACGAAAACGCGAAGGAACGCAATAGCGCCCCAAAACGACGTCGCCCCGTCGCAGGACGGGACGACGTGCCAGGTTCGCGTGCTCCGCGGGGGAGCCGCAGGTCGACCCGGCTTACTTGGCCAGGTCCACTGTCCCCTCGCCTTCCTCGAACACCAGCCGGTCCCCCTGCGCATCCACGCGGATCGTGTCCTTCGGCCCGAAGCGTCCGGACAGGATTTCCTTCGACAGCGGATTCTCGATCTGCTGCTGGATCGCGCGCTTGAGCGGGCGGGCGCCGTACACCGGATCGAAGCCGGCTTCCGCGATCTTCTGCAGGGCCGCGTCGGAGATGTCCAGGCGCATCTCCATCTTCTCCAGGCGCTGCTCGAGGCCGCGCAGCTGGATCTTGGCGATCGCACCGATATTCTTCTCGTCGAGCGCGTGGAACACCACGATCTCGTCGATGCGGTTGATGAACTCGGGGCGGAAGTGGCCGCGCACCTCGGCCATCACGGCCAGCTTGACGACCTCCGGCTCGTCGCTGTCCATCGCCTGGATCTTGTGCGACCC
>DAMAFT010000500.1:0-3945 GCA_031995805.1 Massilia sp. | reverse complement strand
GCATCATCATGCTGATGGGCCTGGTGGCCAAGAACGCGATCCTGCTGCTGGACGCGGCGCGCAGCCGTGAGGCCGAGGGCATGGACCGCGAGGAAGCGCTGATGGAAGCCGGCCGCGCGCGCCTGCGTCCGATCCTGATGACGACCTTCGCGCTGATCGCCGGCATGCTGCCGGTGGCGCTGGCCCTGGGCGACTCGGGCGAGTTCTACCAGCCGCTGGCCATCTCGATCATCGGCGGCACCATCACGTCGACCCTGCTGACCCTGCTGGTCGTGCCGACCTTCTACGACAGCATCGAGATCGCCCGCGACCGCATGGCCGCCAAGTTCCACCGCCGCGTGGAGCGCTTCACGGTGCTGCCGGCCTTCGTGATGACCTTCGTCGAGGCGATCCTGACCCTGGTGCTGGTGCGCTTCGTGTTCCGCATGATCGTCAGGCTGGGCCGCCTGGTGGTGGGCCTGGCGCGCCGTCCGGCGGCGGCGTGATACGGGCGGCCAAGCCGCGATCGCCAGCATGAAAAAGTCGTCCCCGCCCAGGCGGGGACCCAATTTGCAAGCGTGTCGATAACGCCGGCAGAACCTGGGTCCCCGCCTGCGCGGGGACGACGCATGGATTGCAGTCGCTTGTTAGCGGCCGGTATTCGACGTATTGCCGGTCGAACCCGTGTTCGACGTGTCGTTGCCGGCGCCGCTGCCCGACGTGCCCGACATGCCCGAGGTACCCGACGAGCCGGTGCCGGCCGGCGGGGTGGTGGTGCCGGTGCCCGTGGTGCCGGTGCCGGTGGCATCGGTCGGCGGGGTGGTGGTGCCGGTGGCATCGGTGCCCGTGGTGCCGGTACCGGTGGTGCCGGTGCCGGTGGCGCCCGTGCCGGTATCGCCGGTGGTGCCGGTCGCGCCGGTCGTGCCGCTGGTACCGCTGCTGGTGGTGCTCGGCGTCGTCGCCGTGGTGTCACCGGTACCGGTCGTGCTGGTGGTGTCGTTCTTCTTGCAGGCTGCCAGGCTGGCCACCAGGGCGGCTGCAAACAGGATCTTCGATGCGTTGCTGAGTGCTTTCATTTGTTTTACTCCTCGTTCACGTCTATTACGTGCCGCCGTCTCCAGGTGAGGCGCTGGAGGGTCGGCGGCGCCTGTTCGGTTCCTTGCCGGCGTGGCACGAAACCATGGGAACCGACGCAATACGCGGCCCCGTGAGCATGCGAATCCGACTGTCTGCATTTGACCGGTATGGTGCGGGCCGGTTCGCCGGATTGCCTGCCTCTGCTTGTAGAGTTCATTCCAGCAGGCATCTGCTTGCTGGAATGAACTCCCATCCGCGGTGCGGCATGCGGATTAGATAAGAGCCGAACCGTCATGTTCAACCCTCGATCCACCGGCAACGCCGCCGGATGGCCGTGCGGCCGCGTCGGCGCTGTCGCCGGCGGCCTGTTCCAGGAGCGCGGGAATTTCCTGTGGTAATTCCCGCGCCAGATAGCCGAGCTTGCCGAAGCGCTGCGCCAGGCGCTCGCCGGCGCGTGCATGCAATGCCACGCCCCAGGCGGCGGCCTGGGCCAGCGTCGCGCCGCGCGCCGCCAGGCCCGCGATGATGCCGGCCAGCACGTCGCCGGAGCCGGACGCCGCCAGCCCGATATTGCCGCCCTCGTGCTGCCAGCGCTCGCCGCCCGGCGCCGCGATGACGGTGCGCGCGCCCTTCAGCGCCACCACCGCATTCCAGCGCGCGGCGCCGTCGAGCGCATGGCGTTCGGGCGCGGCGCAGATCTCGTCCTTGGCGATGCCGGTCAAGTGCGCCATTTCGCCGGCGTGCGGCGTCAGCAGCACGGGCGTGGCGAAGCGGCACGGTCCGGCGCCGCCCGCGGGCGGATGCAGCAGCGCGCCCATGGCGTTGGCGTCGAGCAGCACCTGCGTGGTGGCGCCGTCCAGGCGCGCCAGCAGCGCATGCACGAGGCGCGCCGTCGCCGCCTCGTCCTGCATGCCGGGGCCGGCGAGGATGGCGTCGACCTTGTCGGCCAGCGGGTCGAGGGCGGCGAGCGCGTCGGCCGTGAAGCCGCCGGCATCGTTTTCCGCCAGGCCCAGCACGCGCGACTCGGGAATGGCCAGCGCGACCAGCTGGGCCACGCTGCGCCCGGTGGCGATGGTCAGCTTGCCGGCGCCCGCGCGCAGCGCCGCCGTGGCGGCCAGGATCACGGCGCCCGGCATCTCGCGCGAACCGCCCAGCACCAGCACGTGGCCGCGCGCTTCCTTGTCGCCGTCGTGCGAGGGCATCGGCAGCGGCCAGCTGCGCAGCAGGCTGGCGTCGACGTCGCGCGGGCGGGCGTTGGTGGACAGCGTCATGGTGGGGGCCTCAGGCCTGGGCGGCGGCGGGAATGTCCTTGCCGGTCGTGACCGGCGTGCCGGTGGCTTCGAGCGGCGCGACGAAGTTGACCAGGCGCGGCGCCAGCTTGCCGCGCTTGCCCAGCGTGGGATCGAAGGAATAGGACGTGACCGAGCAGTTCGGCACGTCGCCGGCGCGATCGTGCGCCAGGATGGTGGCTTCGTCGAGCCGTTCGATGAGGTAGCGGAAGCAGTTGACGATGACCTGGTGGCCGACGATCAGCACGCGCTCGCGCGGGTATTCGCGGGTGATGGTTTCCAGCACGCCGCGCAGGCGCAGGATGACGTCGCACCAGCTCTCGCCGCCGGGCGGGCGGAAATAGAACTTGCCGACGTGGTGGCGCTGCTCGTACAGCTCGGGGTATTTCTGGGCGATGCCGTGCGTGGTGAGGCGGTCGAGGATGCCGAATTCCTTTTCGCGCAGGCGCTCGTCGGCATGGACCGCGAGCAATTCTTCACGGTCCAGCTTCTGCATGAGGATGTTGGCCGTCTCGGCCGCGCGCACGTAGGGCGAATGCAGCACCACGTTCGGCTGGCTGTGCGGCGGCAGGGCGGCGAACCAGCCGGCCAGCGCCTGCGACTGTTGCATGCCCAGCTCGGACAGCGGCACGTCGACGTCGCGCTCGGCGATGTCGATGTGCAGGCCGGCAGCGGCCTCGGCCGCATCACGCGCGACGTTGCCGGCACTCTGCCCGTGCCGCACCAACCATATTTCTTGTGGCCACTTTTGTTCCATCACCCTGTCGCGTCCGATAACGATATGACATCATCATAGACGGATTCGACGGGACGTCTGCGCACGATTCCTTTGGAAAACGTGCACGGAAAAAGACAGGAAAATCCGGTATTTACGCGACCTGCTCGTCGCCATCCAGGTTGAGTTCGGCGTTGCTGTTGAACACCTGCATGTCGGTCTGGCCCAGCACGCGGCTGGTCAGCGTGCCCGCCGCGATCGAGCCGCTGACGTTCAGCGCCGTGCGGCCCATGTCGATCAGCGGTTCGATCGAGATCAGGAGGCCGGCCAGCGCCACCGGCAGGTTCATGGCCGACAGCACGATCAGCGCGGCGAAGGTGGCGCCGCCGCCCACGCCGGCCACGCCGACGGAACCGATGGTGATCACGCCGAGCAGGGTCAGCAGGAAGTGGCTGGTGAACGGGTCGATGCCGACCGTCGGCGCGATCATCACCGCCAGCATGGCGGGATAGATGCCGGCGCAGCCGTTCTGGCCGATCGTCGCGCCGAAGCTGGCGGCGAAGTTGGCGATGCCTTCCGGCGTGCCCAGGCGCGCGGTCTGGGTCTGCACGCTCATCGGGATCGAGCCGGCCGAGGTGCGCGAGGTGAAGGCGAAGGCCAGCACCGGGAAGATCTTCTTCACGTAGCGCGCCGGGTTCAGGCCGACCAGCACGATCAGCAGCAGGTGCACGCCGAACATCAGCACCAGCGCGCTGTACGAGGCCAGCACGAAGTCGATCAGCTTGAGGATGTCCTGCATGCTGGAGCGGGCCAGCACCTGGGTGATCAGGGCGAACACGCCGAACGGGGTCAGGCGCAGCACCAGGGTCACCATGCGCATCACGA
>DAMAFT010000499.1:0-3950 GCA_031995805.1 Massilia sp. | reverse complement strand
CGCCGGATCCTGCCCCGCCTTGCCGCCCACGATCTGGTACAGGCCGATCCAGTCGTGCGCGAAGGCGTAGGCGCAGCCGGCCAGGTAGACGTGCCAGATGCGGAAGGTCTTCGGGTCGGCGGTCTGGCGGATGCGCTCGGCGTTGCGCTCGAAGTTCTCGGTCCAGATGGCGCACGTGCGGGCGTAGTGGCGGCGCAGGTTTTCCACGTCGCGCACTTCCAGCCCGCCTTCCTGCATGGCGCGGATCACCGTCGACAGGTGCGCCAGCTCGCCGTGCGGGAATACGTACTTGTCGATGAAGTCGCCGCCGCCGTAGGGACTGTTGCGCTGCGCCACGTCGGTGGTGGTGATGCCGTGGTTCATGACCACGCCGCCGGGCGCCAGCAGCCTGTCGATGCGGCGGAAGTAGTCGGCCAGGTGCTGCACGCCCACGTGCTCGAACATGCCGACGCTGGTGATGCGCTCGAACTGCCCCTCGACGTCGCGGTAGTCCTGCAGGCGGATCTCGATGCGGTCCTGCAGCCCGGTGCACACCACCCGTTCGCGCGCCAGCGCGTACTGGCGCTCGGACAGCGTCACGCCGGTGCAGCGCGCGCCGAAGCGCTGCGCCGCGCGGATGACCAGCGCGCCCCAGCCGCAGCCGATGTCGAGCAGGCGCTGGCCCGGCTGCACGCCGATCTTGGCCAGGATGTGGTCGATCTTCTTGATCTGGGCGGTGGCCAGGTCCTCGTCGCCGTTCTCGAAGTAGGCGCAGGAATACACCATGGCCGGGTCGAGGAAGTTGCCGTAGAACTCGTTGGACACGTCGTAGTGGTAGCGGATCGCCCGGGCGTCCTTGTCGCGCGTGTGCGGCGAGAACAGGCTCGGCACGCGGCTGGTGCGGGCCGGCTTGCCGCTGGTGCCGGCCAGCGCGCTGCCGATCTGGATCATGTCGGCGGCGCGGCCCTCGATTTCCAGGTTGCCCTCGACGTAGGCCTCGCCCAGGCTGCCGAGCGAGGGCGAGAGCAGGTAGCGCAGGCCGCCCGGACTCGGCACGCGGATCTTGACGCGCGGCTGGCCCGCCGACAGGTCGACGTGGTCGCCGTTCCACAGTTCCACGCGCAGCGGCAGGTCGAGTTTGTTGCGGATGCCTGCGGTCCAGGCGGAAAGCTTCAGGTGGTCGAACACGGGATTTCCTCCGGCTGGTCCCGGCCGGAGGTGTTGCATCCGGTCAGGGTTGCAAACGTTGCCGCGTCCAGCTGCCGTCTTCCTGCCGCACGTAGACGATACGGTCGTGGAAGCGTGAACGCCGCCCTTGCCAGAACTCGATCCGTTCCGGCACCAGGCGATAGCCGCCCCAGTGCGATGGCCGGGCCGGGCTTTCGCCGTACTGTCGCGCCACGTCCTCGTAGTTGTGTTCGAGGGCTGCGCGGCTGGCGATCGGCTCGCTCTGCGCGGACGCGATCGCCGACAGTCGGCTCTTCAGGGGCCGGCTGTTGAAATACTTGTCGCTTTCCTCGGCGGAGGTGCGTTCGACCCTGCCTTCGATCCGCACCTGCCGTTCAAGTTCGCTCCAAAAGAATAGCAGAGCCGCAAAAGGTTTGCTGGCGAGCTGCCGGCCCTTCTGGCTGTCGTAGTTGGTGTACCAGGTGATGCCGCGCGCATCGAACTGCTTGACCAGCACGATGCGCGAGCTGGGACGGCCGTCGTCGTCCACGGTCGCCAGGCTCATGGCGTTCGGCTCGTTGACCTCCGCCTTCAGGGCTTCCTCGAACCAGCGCGTGAATTGGTCGATCGGGTCGGCGGCCACGTCACCCTCGTCCAGGCTGGCCTGGCCGTAGTCGGTGCGCAGGTCGGCCACGCGCTGGCCGATGGCAGGCGCCGCCGGTTCGCAGGCGGACGGCGTGGCGGCATCCGCGCCGATGCCGCGGCGGCGGCGCATGGCCGCGCCCAGCCTTGCCATCTGCCCGGCGTCGAACAGGCGCAGCGCCATCGGCGCGACGACGCCTTCCTCGCGCTCCATGTGGCTTTCGTAGCGCTGGACGAAGTCGCGCACGGTATGCGGCGCCAGGTACGTGCCGCTGCCGTCGGCGATCGCGCTCAATTGCTCGTGCAGGTCTTGCCACATGGCGTCCATGTCCTTGTGGTCCTGCAGGATCGACGGCGCCAGCGCGGCCAGCGTCGCCGCGTCCTCGCCCTGCGCGGTGGCGCGCAGCATCGGCAGCAGGTCCTGTTCCTCGTCGTCGTGGTGCAGGTGCGCCGCCTTGTCGAAGTACTTGCGTACCGCGGCGGCCGCCTGGCGCGCCTGCTCGTCGGCGCCGTGGCCGGGCAGGTGGGCAAGCAGCTTGTCGAGGGTCGCCAGCTGCTTGCGGATGCGGCCGTGGCAGTGCTTGAGGACGGCGATCGGCTGGTCGAAATCGGGGGCGGTGTCGTGGAGTGGCTGGTTCATGGTTCGCTGTTGTGGATGCGCAAAGGACGTGAAAACTTTGATTAGCTGAAAGTTATTTTAGAGCAAGGAGAATCCCGGCGTCCGCTAAAATATCGGGATCATGACCATCCATACCCCTTCCTTCCTGGCCCCGGCGGATGGCGCCGGCTTCGCTGATGTCGCCAATGAGGTCGACTTCGACCGCCGTTTCGGGGGCATCGCCCGCCTCTACGGCGAGCGTGCGCTGGAACGCTTCCGTGCGGCGCACGTTTGCGTGGTCGGCGTCGGCGGCGTCGGCTCCTGGATCGTCGAGGCGCTGGCGCGCAGCGCCGTCGGCCGCCTCACGCTGATCGACCTGGACAACGTGGCCGAATCGAACATCAACCGCCAGATCCAGGCGCTGTCGACGACCGTCGGCATGCCGAAGATCGAGGCGTTGAAGCAGCGCATCGCGCTGATCAACCCGTACTGCGAGGTGGAGCTGGTCGAGGACTTCGTCGACCCGGACAACATCCCGCAGATGATCGGCACGCAGCGCTTCGACTACGTCGTGGACGCCATCGACAGCGTCAAGGCCAAGGCCGCGCTGATCGCCTGGTGCAGCCGCCACGCGCTGCCGCTGGTCGTCATCGGCGGCGCCGGCGGCCAGACGGACCCCACGAAGATCGAGGTGCGCGACCTGGCCCGCACCGAGCAGGAACCGCTGCTCAAGAAGGTGCGCAAGATCCTGCGCGCGCACTACGGCTTCGCCAAGGGCGAGAAGAACAAGTACCACATCGACGCCGTGTTCTCGATGGAGCCGCTGCGCTACCCGGATGCCGGGGATGCCTGCGCGATCGATGCGAACAGCATCACCGGCCTGAATTGCGCCGGCTTCGGTTCGAGCATGGTCGTCACCGCGACCTTCGGCATGGTGGCCGCCGGCCATATCCTGCGCCGGCTGGCCGATGCGGCCAATGCGGCGCCGGCGCCGTCCGCCGCCACGGCGGGTGCCGCTCCGATGCAGCAGCGCGTCGCGGCGGCGACGGCCGCCGATGCGCCATCCCATGCTGGGCAACCGGAAGAGGCCTTGCTATCATAGGATCGGTTTTCTACTGATTGATGAAAGAGGTTCCATGATTCGTCGCATCGCCCTCGCAAGCCTGCTGCTGGCGGCCGCCGCCGCCAACGCCCAGGAATCCGCCCAGACGCCGGCGCCGGCCCAGGCCGACCCGGCCGCCGCCACCGCCACGGCCGCCAGCCCGTCGAATCCGGTCAATCCGGTCGCCCAGGCTCCCGCCTCGGACGAGCCGCAGATCGAGGTCGTCGACCATGTGATCGGCAAGGGCGCCGAAGCCCAGGTCGGCAATACCGTGCTGGTCAACTACACCGGCTGGCTGTTCAAGCCGCTGGCCCTGAAGCAGCACGGCAAGAAGTTCGACTCCTCGCTGGACGCCGGCCGCGAACCGCTCGAGTTCCGCCTCGGCGCGCGCCAGGTCATCAAGGGCTGGGACCAGGGCGTGGTCGGCATGAAGGTGGGCGGCAAGCGCACGCTGATCATCCC
>DAMAFT010000498.1:0-3962 GCA_031995805.1 Massilia sp. | reverse complement strand
AGGTCAGTCCCATGCCCGTGATCCCGTTCCGCTCGCCAAGAGCGCCCTTCAAGGTCGAGCCGCCGCCCGCCCCCTCGCGCCGCGCCGTCGCCGTCGAGCGCCTGCGCCGGCTGCACGTCTGGATCGGCCTGTGGGGCGCCGTGCTGGGCCTGCTGCTCGGCGGCACCGCCATCCTCCTCAACCACCAGGCCTCCCTGCAGCCCGCCAGCGCCGCGCCCGCGGTGGTCCAGGTGCCGCTGCCGCAACCGGCGCCGGCCACGCCGCGCGCGCTGGCGGAATGGCTCGGCGCCACGCTCGGACTGGGCCAGGCGCCCGCGCGGGTGGGCTCGGAAGCCGCACGGCCGGTGGCCTGGGACGGGCGCACGCTGGCGCAGCCGGCGCGCTGGACCGCCACCTTCGCCGCGCCGTCCGGCGCCGTCCGGACCGAGTACTGGGTCGGCAACCACTACGTCACCGTGCGGCGCGGCAGCAACGACTTGTCCGCCGCCCTGTCCAACCTGCACAAGGCCACGGGCATGGATGCCGCCTGGGTGCTGCTGGTCGACATGCTGGCCGGCTCCATCATCCTGCTGTCGCTGTCCGGCATGGCGTTATGGGCGCTCACCAGCCGCCTGCGCACGGTCGGCATCGCGATCGGCGCGGCGGCGGTGCTGGTGGCGCTCGGCGCCCTGGCGCTGGCCGCGCTGTAGCGTCGGCAGGCTGTGGCGCGGATGTCGCCGATCGCCGCAAAAGCCAGGCCCGGCGATATCCGGCAAGTCCATGGTTTGCTATGATGCCGGGGTCGAACAACACAGAGATAAAGGCATTCCATGAAGGGCGATCCGAACATCATCCGTCTGCTGAACGCACAGCTGACCAACGAACTCACGGCGATCAACCAGTACTTCCTGCATGCGCGCATGTACAAGCACTGGGGCTTCGAGCGCCTGGGCAAGAAGGAATACGAGGAATCGATCGGCGAGATGAAGCATGCCGACAAGCTGATCGACCGCATCCTGATGCTGGACGGCCTGCCGAACCTGCAGGCGCTGCACAAGCTGCTGATCGGCGAATCGGCGCAGGAAATGCTGGAATGCGACCTGAAGCTGGAACGCGCGGCGCAAGCCACCGTCAAGGAAGGCATCGCCGCCTCCGAAGTCGCGCACGACTACGTGTCGCGCGACCTGTTCCTGATGATCCTCGAAGACACCGAGGAACACATCGAGTGGCTCGAGACGCAGCTGGACCTGATCGTCAAGGTCGGCATCCAGAACTACCTGCAGAGCCAGATCGGCGAGTAAGATGCCCGTCGTCCCCGCGCAGGCGGGGCGACGGCGAGCCGCAGGCAGGTCAGCGCCAGCGCGCCACCCACTTGTCGTAGAAGTTCATGTCGCGCGGTACCGCTCCCGGCACCGCGCAGACCGCCCCGGCGAACTCGTTCGCCCGCGCCAGCGTTACCTCCAGCGGCCAGCCGCGCTCCCGTCCCAGGATGAAGATCGCCGAGAAGGCGTCGCCGGCGCCCGCCGTGTCGATCACGAAGGGCGGCACCGGGTTGTCGCGGTTGGCCACCAGGCTGCCGTCGGCGCCGAAGTACACCGAGCCGCGGTGGCCCAGCGTGACGATCAGCGCGTCCAGCGCAAAACGGTCCACCAGCGCGCGGCAGGCCGCGTGCACGTCTTCGGCCGCCAGCGGCGGCGCGTCCGGCCCGATCTGGAAATACCACTGGAACAGCGCCTGCAATTCCTCTTCGTTGACCTTGGCGACGTCGGCCGCCGTCAGCGCGCGCGTGACCAGTGGCTCGTTGGCCTGGCCGGGGCGCAGGTTCAGGTCGAGGAAGCGCTGCGCCGAGGTGGCGCCCAGCACCGCGGCCAGCGCCAGGCGCGAACGTTCCTCGCGCTGGGCCAGCGTGCCGAAGTACACGATGGGCGCATTGGCGACATTGGCCGCGGCCACGCTGGCGGCGGCCCGTTCGGGATCGATGAAATCGTAGGCCTGGCGCGGCAGCAGGGTAAAACGCTGGCCGGCCTGGGTGCGCTCGACCAGCATGCGCCCGGTTTCTTCCATGGCGTCGACCTGCAGGCCGATCTCCGGCATCACGAAGCGCTCGAATTCGGCGCGCACGGCCAGGCCGTTGCGGTCGTCGCCGATGCGCGTGATCACCAGCGGCGGCGCGAGGAAGGCGGCCAGGTGGCGCGCCACGTTGAACGGCGCGCCGCCGACTGCCTGCTCGGCCGGGAATTCCTCGACCAGCGCCTCGCCGAAGACGATGCTGCTCATCGGCCCGTCACGCGATGAAGGGCACCGTGTCCTTGAAGGACGGGCGCTCGGACAGCTTGTCGAACAGGCGCGCCAGGTTCGGGTGCTCGCCGCGCCAGTCGATGTCGGGGAAGCGGAACGCCAGCCAGCCCAGCACGCAGCCGACCGCGACGTCGGCCAGCGTGTAGTGGATGCCCATGCAGAACGGCTGCTCGCCCAGGTTTTCCGACATGACCTGCAGGCCCGCGCGCACCTTGCCCAGCTGGCGCTCGACCCATGCCTGGCTGCGCTCGCCGTCCTTGCGCCAGGTGCGCTCCAGGTAGGCCAGCACGGCGGCGTCGCCGACGCCGTCGGCCAGCGCTTCCCAGACCTTGACGTTGGCGCGGTCGCGGCTGTTGGCCGGCAGCAGCTTGCACACCGGCGTGAGCGTGTCGAGGTATTCGGCGATCACGCGCGAGTCGTACATCGCGCTGCCGTCCTCCATGACCAGGCAGGGCACCTTGCCGAGCGGATTCGAGGCGGAGATCTGCGTTTCCGCGGCCCAGACGTTTTCCAGCTCGAACACGTAGTCGAGCTTCTTTTCTGCCAGAACGACGCGCGCCTTGCGCACATAAGGGCTGGTGACGGAACCGATGAGTTTCATACATGCTCAGTTTAGGGGGACGACGGACAGTATAGCATCGGGGCATGGGCGCCAGAGGCCGGGCGGCGGCCCTGCAACGCCTGCGCCGAAGGGACTTGACAAGGCGGCCGGTGGTAGAATCCATGCTTTTGCACACACCACTTCCGCCATGACTTCCTCCACCTCCTCCTCGACCCTGTCGGCCCTGTCCCCGCTGGACGGCCGCTATGCCGCCAAGACCGACAAGCTGCGCCCGATCCTGTCGGAAGCCGGCTTCATGCACCACCGCGTGAAGGTGGAAATCGCCTGGCTGCAGGCGCTGGCGCAGGCCGGCTTCGCCGAACTGAAGCCCTTCTCGGCCGAGGCGTCGGCGCTGCTGGACAAGCTGGCCGCCGACTTCTCGGAAGGCGACGCCGCCCGCATCAAGGAGATCGAGGCCGTCACCAACCACGACGTCAAGGCCGTCGAGTACTGGCTGAAGGAACAAGTGAAGGATGTGCCGGAACTGGTCGCGGCCAGCGAATTCATCCACTTCGCCTGCACCTCGGAAGACATCAACAACACCTCGCACGGCATGATGCTGAAAGCCGCCCGCGACGGCGTGCTGCTGCCGTCCCTGCAAGCCATCGTCGCCAGGCTGACCGAGATCGCGCACGTCAACGCCGACCTGCCGATGCTGTCGCGCACCCACGGCCAGACCGCCAGCCCGACCACCCTGGGCAAGGAATTCGCCAACGTGGTCGCGCGCCTGCAGCGCGCCATCAAGCGCATCGCCGACGTCGAAATCCTCGGCAAGATGAACGGCGCCGTGGGCAACTACAACGCCCACCTGTCCGCCTACCCGGGCTTCGACTGGCCGGCGTTCTCGAAGAACGTCATCGAGCAGCGCCTGGGCCTGGTGTTCAACCCGTACACCATCCAGATCGAACCGCACGACTACATGGCCGAACTGTTCGACGCCGTCGCCCGCACCAACACCATCCTGCTCGACCTGAACCGCGACATCTGGACCTATGTGTCGCTGGGCTACTTCAAGCAGAAGCTCAAGGCCGGCGAGATCGGTTCGTCGACCATGCCGCACAAGGTCAACCCGATCGACTTCGAG
>DAMAFT010000497.1:0-3969 GCA_031995805.1 Massilia sp. | reverse complement strand
GTAGGGGAAGGCCGGATACAGCAGGTGGCCGTCGCGCGCCACGCCTTCGCGCAGCGCGCGTGTGAAGGCGGCTTCGCTCCAGGCGCCGATGCCGCTGCGCCGGTCGGGCGTGATATTGGTGCTGTAGACGGTGCCGAAGGGCGTCGCCAGTCCCAGGCCGCCGGCGTACGGACGCGCCAGGTCGGCCGTGTGGCAGCCCGCGCAATTACCGAGCGTGGCCAGGCGCGCACCGCGCTCGACCACGACGCCGGAGAACGCCGGCGCGGCGGCTTGCGGCGCCATGGCCGGCCTGTCCACCAGCAACCAGGTCGCCGCGGCCAGCGCCAGCAGCGCCCCAGCAAGCAGCGCGCGCCGGCGGCGCCGGCGCTGGCCCGGCTGGTGAGGGGGGATGGACGGCATGCGCGCTCCACGGTGGCGATGGCGCGATCATCGCGCGCGCGCCGGGCGCACTCTGTACGGCAGCGCGCATTGCGCGCGTCAATACCGGGGCCGCCGTTAAAAAATCGGCAAACTATTTCTCAGCAGATTTATACTGCCCGTTTTCCCGTTCCCTCACGCCGAGACTCCATGATCCGCCGTCCCCTGCCCCTGCTGTCCCTGCTCGTGTCGCTCGCCTTCGCGCCGCTGGCCGTCCACGCCGCCGATAGCGCCACCGAAAACGCCACCGCCAACGCCGCGGATGCGGCACCCGCCCAGCGCGACCTGCGCGAGACTTATACCAAGTACGAGTACCGCATCCCGATGCGCGACGGCGTGCGCCTGTTCACCGTCGTCTACGTGCCGAAGGATGCGTCGAAGCGCTATCCCTTCCTGCTGCAGCGCACACCGTACAGCGTGGGCGTGCAGGCGGAGGGCGAGCTGCACTACGGCCAGGACTGGTTCCCGAAGCAGATCGGCCCGTCCAGGGAATTCGAGGATGCCGGCTACATCTTCGTCAAGCAGGACGTGCGCGGCCGCTACATGTCCGAGGGCAAATGGGTCGAGATGACGCCGCACGCGAATCCGCAGCGCCGTCCCGGCGAAGGCCAGGAAAGCCAGGACATGTACGACACCATGGAATGGCTGCTGAAGAACGTCCCGAACAACAACGGCAAGGCCGGCATCCTGGGCATCAGCTACCCGGGCTTCTACACCTCGGCCTCGATCATCGACTCGCACCCGTCGATCAAGGCGGCCTCGCCGCAGGCGCCGGTGACCGACCTGTTCATGGGCGACGACTCCTACCACGGCGGCGCCTTCATGCTGGCCGCGAACTTCGGTTTCTATTCCTCGTTCACCGAGCAGCAGAATCCGACGCCGCTGCCCAAGACCTGGTCCGGCTTCGACTACGGCGAGGCCGACGCCTACGACTTCTTCCTGAAGCATCGCACGATGTCGAACATCCTGGCGACCTTGACGCCGCAGCAGCGCGCCCTGCTGCAGCCGACCATCGAGCACGATACCTACGACGCATTCTGGAAGCTGCGCGCCATCGCCCCGCACCTCAAGAACATCAAGGCGGCCGTGCTGACGGTGGGCGGCTGGTTCGACGCCGAGGACCTGCAAGGGCCCTTCACCACCTACCACGCGGTGAAGAAGTACAACCCGGGCATCTTCAACGGCCTGGTGGTCGGCCCCTGGGTGCATGGCGGCTGGGCGCGCTACGAGGGTAAACGCCTCGGCAACGTCTCGTTCGACAGCAAGACCGGCGACTATTTCCGCACCCGCATCCAGTTTCCCTTCTTCGAGGAGCACCTGAAGGGCGTGAAGCCGGCCCACCCGCTGGCGCAGGTGACGGCCTTCGAGACCGGCTCCAACGTCTGGCGCCAGTACGAGGCCTGGCCGCCCGTGCAGGCGAAGGCGCGCACCCTGTACTTCGGCGCGGACGGCAAGCTGTCGTGGCAACAGGATGGCGCGAAGGCCGCTGGCGGCGAGGCCTTCGACGAATACGTGTCCGACCCGGCCAAGCCGGTGCCGTACATCGGCTACCCGGCCACCGGCGTGCCGCAGGAATACATGGTGTCGGACCAGCGCTTCGCCAGCACCCGCCCGGACGTGCTCACCTACCGCAGCGACGTGCTGGAAGAGGACGTGACGATCGCCGGCCCGGTCCGGCCGAAGCTGTTCGTCTCGACCACCGGCACCGACGCCGACTGGGTCGTCAAGCTGATCGACGTCTATCCGGCCGAATTCCCGGCGGGCGAGCGCGGCCCGCGCGGCAACGACGTGGCGCCGCCGGGAGCCACGCTGGGCGGCTACCAGCAGCTGGTGCGCGGCAATCCGCTGCGCGGCAAGTTCCGCCATGCGTTCGACAAGCCCGAGCCCTTCGTGCCGGGCAAGGTGGAGGCGCTGGACTTCGACATCGGCGACGTCAACCACACGTTCCGCCGCGGCCACCGCATCATGGTGCAGGTGCAGAGCTCCTGGTTCCCGCTGGTCGACCTGAACCCGCAGACCTTCACCTCGATCCCGCAGGCGAAGCCGGAGGATTTCAGGAAGGCGACCCAGCGCGTCTACCGCACGCCGCAGGCCCCGTCCGGCCTGCAGGTGCTGGTGCTGCCGGGCGTGCGCTGACCGGAGCCCCGAACGCTACGGTGAAGCCCGCGCCGCTCAGGCGCACAGCGGCGCGCCGGCGGCGCGCCAGTCGGGCAGCACCGGTTCCAGGCGCAGCCCGGCCAGGTCGGCGCGCGCCAGGCGCCCGTCGGCCAGGTAGCCGCGGTTGCGGCCCGCGTCCTTGGCGCGGTACAGCGCGTGGTCGGCCAGCGCCAGCGCCTGCTGCCAGTCGAGCGGCGCAGCGCCGGCGGCCGGCAGGCCCAGCGCGCCGGCGCTGACCGTGACCGTCGCGGCCACGTCGCCGCCCGCCGCGACCGGCGCGACCGCCACCGCTTCCAGAAGCTCGCGCACGAAGCCGGCATGGCGCCCGGCAGGCAGGCCGTCCGCATGCACCAGGAACTCTTCTCCGCCCCAGCGCAGCACGCTGGCCCTGGCGCCGGCCGTCTCGCGCAGGCGGCGCGCCACCTCGACCAGCACGGCGTCGCCGGCCGCGTGGCCCAGGCGGTCGTTGATCGCCTTGAAGTGGTCGATGTCGAGCAGCACGAAGCACTGGTCGCCGACCCTCCGGCTCTCGTCCCCGGCCGCGCGCGCCAGCATGGCGTCACGGAACGAACGCCGGTTCAGCAGGCCGGTCAGGGCGTCGTGGGTGGAATGGAATTCCAGTTCCGCGTTCAGCGCCTGCAGGCGCCGCGCACCCTGGGCCGAGCGGCGGTACAGCAGCCAGGCCACGGCGCACAGCAGCAGCGCCGCGACGGCGCCGGCCGAGGCCACGGCCTGCCAGGTGCGGCGGGTGCGGATCTCCTCGTCCTTGAGCGCGTTCTCGCGGCGCAGGCCCTCGATCTGGACGGCCCTGCGCTGCGCATTGAACTGCTCCTGCAGTACCATCACGGCGTTCTCGCGCTCGGCGGCCGTCAGGCGCGCGACGACGCGCTGCTGGTGGCGCAACGCCCCCAGCGCCTCGCGCCAGCGCCCGGCCTGCTCCAGGCCGCGGCTCTTCTCGGACAGGGCGTTGACCAGGTCCGGCCAGGATTGCTGGACCTCCATCTCCGCTGCGGCGCGGTCGATCTGCTTCATTCCCTCGTCCACGCGCCCCTGGCCGGCCAGCGCCATGCCCAGGTTGACCGTGGCCATGCGCGCGGTGTGCGCATCGTGCGCCCGCTCGGCCACGCGCAGGGCGGCGCTGGCGGTCTGCTCGGCCTTGACCCAGCTGCGCTCCTGGAGGTAGCCGTCGGCCAGGTTGGACAGGGCGTTCGCCTCCAACATCGGCAGGTCGTAGGTACGCGCCAGTTCCAGGCCGCGCCGGTAGGCGGCCAGGCTCTGGGCATTGTGGCCGCGCATGCTCTCCGCGATGCCCTCGATGACGGCCGCACGCACCCGGCCCGCCGGCGGCAGCGCGCCGCCGGACGCCCCGATCTGGGCCAGCGTCTCGAGCACCTG
>DAMAFT010000496.1:0-3972 GCA_031995805.1 Massilia sp. | reverse complement strand
CGACCATCAACGTGTCGATCGTCGACCTGTCGTTCATCGCCAAGCGCGACACCACCGTCGACGAAGTCAACAGCCTGATGAAGGCCGCCGCCGACGGCGCGCTGGCCGGCATCCTGACCTACAACACGGCGCCGCTGGTGTCGGTGGACTACAACCACAACCCGGCCTCGTCGAACTTCGACGCCACCCTGACGAAAGTCTCGGGCCGCCTGGTGAAGGTGTCGTCCTGGTACGACAACGAGTGGGGCTTCAGCAACCGCATGCTGGACACCACCGTGGCGCTGATGAACGCCAAGTAATTCCGGCGCTTGCCAGCAAAGACGCTCCTTCGGGAGCGTTTTTTTTTGCCGTCGAGCGCATGGTGCGTTGCGCAATCCACGTGCCGATCCGGCGCCGATCCGGCCAGTAATACCCGTAGACGATGCACTATTGCAGTGCATCAGGCGCCAGTCCGGTGCCGTGGCGCACCGATGCAATGCAAGCAACTTCTTGAGGGGAATATAGAGGCGTTGGTCAATGAACCGAACTTTAGAAGGAGAATCGCATCTTATTAGAAGAAAAATTGCCGAATAGCAGAAGTTTTAGTATTTACGTGTATCAAATAAGATACATATTCGTACATTTCATGATGATGTTATAAAAAAATATTTCGCATTATTCATCTCCTTTGGCACACTCGATCTGTGCAGTATGCACGTCGAAAATAAAATTCGTGAAGAGAGAGATGACCTTGGAAAAACAGTTTCTGCTGAAACCCAGCGTAATCGCTGTGCTGCTGGCCCTGGGAACCGCCCCGTACGCCGCCGCCCAGACCAGCGCGACCGGCGCTACCCCGACTGGCCAGAGCGGCGCGACGACCACCGCGCCCGCGACGGTCTATGTGACTGGTTCCAACATCAAGCGCACCGACAAGGAAGGCACGTCGCCGGTCAGCGTGGTAACGGCCCAGGACATCAAGAACACGGGCGCCACCTCCGTGTCGGACCTGATGAAGTACATCCCGTCGATGGGTACCGACGGCAACCAGGACTTCGGCAGCGGCTCCGGCTTCGCCAAGGGCGCGTCCACCGCCTCGCTGCGCGGCCTGGGTTCCTCCTCGACCCTGGTCCTGCTGAACGGCCGCCGCATCACGCCGGCGCCGTACGCCGACCCGAATGCCGGCAACTCGGTCATCTATGACCTGAACTCGATCCCGGTCGCGGCCATCGAGCGCATCGAGGTGCTGCAGGATGGCGCTTCGGCCGTCTACGGTTCCGACGCGATCGCCGGCGTCATCAACTTCATCCTGAAGTCGAGCTACGAAGGCGCCGAGATCTCGGCGCGCGGCGGCGCCAACGACGACGGCAACTTCCGCAAGAAGGGCTTCAACGGCATCTGGGGCAAGGGCGACCTGGAAACCGACGGCTACTCCTTCATGATCACCGGCGACTTCAGCCAGCGCGACCGCACCAAGCGCCGCGACGCCACCGACATCGAGTACGAGCAGTACCAGATCATGAACGGGCGCTTCAAGTCGGACTACTCGAGCACCGTCTCGCGCTACGCGACCTATTTCCGCGAAACCCGTCCGGGCAGCAACAGCTTCGGCGTGACCCAGGCGACCGCGCCGAACAACATGCGCTTCGACACCAGCTGCCCGACCTCGCAGCAACTGGTGGGCAGCACCGCGCTCGGCCTGCTGCCGACCAGCGTCTACCTCGGCCGTACGTTCTGTAACTACGATGCCGACCAGTTCCTGGAAGCGCAGGGCTGGGGCCGCGACATCAACGTCATCAGCCATGGCGAGATCAAGATCGGCAATACCGGCATCGTCGGCTTCGCCGACGTGAACTACTCGCGCGTCGAGCGCGAGTACACCGGCGCGCCGATCACGATCAGCACCACCAGCGTCACCAACTTCACGAATGCCGGCGTCAGCGCCCCGTACCAGACCATCCTGCCGATCGGCCACCCGGACAATCCGTTCACCGATGCGCGCGCCTCGGTCCAGTACCGCTTCGACAACCTGCGCGGCGGCTCGGCCAGCAAGAACGACGGCATCCGCGCCGTCGCCGGCTTCCGCGGCAGCAACTTCGGCTGGGATTGGGAAACCGCCGGCCTGTGGAACCGTTCCGAGCGCGACGACGTCACCTACGGCCGCCTGTACCTGCCGGTGCTGCGCACCCTGATGACCCAGAACCGTTCGCTGGCGTCGCTGAACGCCGACCCGAACCTGGGCCATGACGTCATCGCCAACAACAAGTCGCAGATCTCGCAATGGGACGCCAAGGCCACGACCGAATTCGGTCAACTGCCGGGCGGTAAGATCGGTGTGGCAATCGGCGGCGAAATCCGCCGCGAGACCATCAACCTGAACCCGGATCCGCTGGTCGCCTCGGGCCAGATCTACGGCCTGGCCAACACGATCCTGGACAGCGGCCGCACCGTCAAGTCGGCCTTCGTCGAGTTCCGCACCCCGGTCCTGAAGAACCTCGAGTTCGACTTCGCCGGCCGTGTCGACAAGTACCCGAACATCAAGACCAACTTCGTGCCGAAGGTCGGCGGCAAGTGGACCATCAACGACACGTTCGCGGTCCGCGGCACGTATGCCGAGGGCTTCCGCGCACCGTCGCTGAGCCAGGTCGTGGCCGGCGGCGCCCAGTACTTCCTGAACGGCGTGTGGGATCCGAAGCGTTGCGGTCCTGACCACCAGACCCCGCTGCCGGGCGGCGGCACCACCCAGGACTGCTCGCGCAACATCGCGGGTACCGGCGGCTTCAACCCCGACCTGAAGCCGGAAGAATCGAAGAGCTACAACATCGGCCTGATCTTCTCGCCGACCAGCTACTTCGACATGACGATCGACTTCTTCAACATCAAGCGCCGCAACGAGATCGTGCTGGGCACGTCGGACCAGGCCCTGAAGGACGAAGACCGCTTCCCGCAGAACGTGACCCGCGACACCAACCCGGCCAGCTTCCTGGTCGATGCGGCCGGCAATCCGATCCCGGGCACCGGTTCGCTGCTGATGGTGGCGACCCCGTGGCGCAACCAGGGCAAGACCGAACTGGGCGGCGTCGACCTCGAAGCGCGCCTGCGCAGCAAGCTGGGCGAGTGGGGTTCGCTGTCGACCACGCTGCGTTCGACCTACGTGCAGACCTACAAGATCTGGCAGAACGAGGATGATCCGGTCCATAACGTGGCCGGCACCCAGCCGGGCCTGAGCGACTGGCTGCTGTCCTCCGGCACCCAGATGCCGCGCTGGAAGACCACGCTGTCGACCACCTGGACCCGCGGCGACCACATCGTCAGCGCCGCGCTGAACTATGTGAGCCCGATCTCGCTGCTGCGCCGCTACGACGGCGAGACCACCTATGCGCAGCCGTTCTGCCACTATGGCACCCGCAAGCCGACCGATGCGGCGCCGGACCGCGATACGTCGAACTCGCTGTACGAAACGTTCTACCCGCAGTGCGCGATCAAGGAGTGGACGACCATCAACATGGGCTACACGTACACCGGCTTCAAGAACTGGACCCTGAGCGCCAACGTGCAGAACCTGTTCGACACCAAGGCGCCGTACGATCCGACCAACACCACCGCCGGTTTCAACGAAGACCTGCACAACCCGTACGGCCGTTACTTCAACTTCAGCGCACGCTACAAGTTCTGATAACGCCGTTCCACACCGCTGCCCGGCCCGCCGGGCGGCGGCGGCAAAAAAGCCCGCCGGTGCAAACCGGCGGGCTTTTTATTTGCGCGCGGGTTGCGCGCCGGATTATTTCGTCTTCGGCCAGGGTGTCAAAATTTCGAACCCGTTCTTCGTCACCGCGATCATGTGCTCCCACTGCGCCGACAGCGAACGGTCGCGCGTGACGACGGTCCAGCCGTCGTCGAGCTGCTCGACGTCCGCCTCGCCCAGGTTGATCATCGGCTCCACCGTGAAGGTCATGCCTTCCTTGAGCAGCAGGCCGGTGTTCGGGCGGCCGTAGT
>DAMAFT010000495.1:0-3973 GCA_031995805.1 Massilia sp. | reverse complement strand
GCGAATCGCCGTCCTCGCCCATCGGGGTTTCCATCGAGATCGGCTCCTTGGCGATCTTCATGATCTCGCGCACCTTCGATTCCGGCATCTCCATCTTGGTCGCCAGCGTCGCCATGTCCGGCTCGGTGCCGGTTTCCTGCATGATCTGGCGCGAGATGCGGTTCATCTTGTTGATGGTCTCGATCATGTGCACCGGCACGCGGATGGTGCGGGCCATGTCGGCGATCGAACGGGTGATCGCCTGGCGGATCCACCACGTCGCGTAGGTCGAGAATTTATAGCCGCGGCGGTACTCGAACTTGTCGACGGCCTTCAGCAGGCCGATATTGCCTTCCTGGATCAGGTCGAGGAATTGCAGGCCGCGGTTGATGTACTTCTTCGCGATCGAGATCACCAGGCGCAGGTTGGCGACGGTCATTTCGCGCTTCGCGGTGCGGGCGCGCTTTTCGCCGGCGGCCATCTGCTTGTTGATTTTGCGCAGGTCGGCCAGCGGCAGGGCCACGCGCGCCTGCAGGTCGATCATGCGGCGCTGCAGTTCCATGATGGCCGGCGCGTTACGCGACAGCACCGCGCTGTACGGGTAGGCGCAATCGACTTCGCGCTGCACCCATTCGAGGTCCGTCTCGTTGCCCGGGAAGACCTTGATGAAGTGGGCGCGCGGCATGCCGCAGCGGTTCACGCAGATGTCCAGCACGGCGCGCTCGATCGAGCGCACTTCGTCCATCTGGCCGCGCAGCGTGTCGCACAGCTTTTCCACGACCTTGGCGGTGAAACGGATGCCCAGCAGCTCGTTCGAGATGGTTTCCTGGGCCGTCACGTAGGTGTCCGAACCGTAGCCCTGCGTCTTGAACGCATGGCCCATCTTGTCGAACTGCGTCTCGATGATGGCGAATTTTTCCAGCGCGTTCTTGCGCAGCGCGGCCAGCTGCTCGGTCGAGTAACCCGCCGCGGCGCTGCCGCCGGACTCGCCTTCGCCCTCTTCTTCCTCATCCTCGACGTCGTCCTCGTCCTCGTCGTCGTCCGACGAGGAGGATGCCGCCGGCGCCGGGGCGCCGGTATCGTTCAGGTCGACGAAGCCGTCGACGACGTCGTCGATCTTCAGCTCGTCCGACGCGATCTTGTGCGACAGCGCGATGATTTCCGAGATCGTCACCGGGCAGGCCGAGATCGCCTGCACCATGTCCTTCAGGCCTTCCTCGATGCGCTTGGCGATGGCGATCTCGCCTTCGCGGGTCAGCAGCGACACGGCGCCCATCTCGCGCATGTACATGCGCACCGGGTCGGTGGTGCGGCCGAAGTCGGAATCGACGGTCGACAGCGCGGTCGCGGCGGCGGCCTCGACCTCGTCCTCGCTGGTCGGCGTGACGACGGCGTCCGACAGCAGCATCATTTCCGCTTCCGGGGCGCGCTCGTAGACGGCGATGCCCATGTCGTTGAAGGTCGCGATGATGCCTTCGATCGCTTCCGGATCGATGATGTTTTCCGGCAGGTGGTCGTTGATCTCGGCATGGGTCAGGTAGCCGCGCTCCTTGCCCATATTGATCAGGTTCTTCAGCTGGGTGCGGCGCTTTTCCAGTTCCTCGTTCGAGAAGCCTTCTTCGCCGCCCAGCATGCTCGGAACGCCCTTGGCCCTGCGCTCGCGCAGCTTCGACGCCGCCTTCAGCTCGGCGCGCTCGACCGCGTTCAGCGCCGCGATCTCGTCGTTTTCCGGCACGAATTCACTCGGCTTGCGGCCACGGCGGCCCGGCACCTTCACCTGCGGCAGCAGGTAGCCGGAAGTATCGATGGCGGCCAGCGTGGCGGCGTCGGTCGTGGTATTGACGGTGCGGCCGGGAGCCGGCGCCGCCGGGGCGGACGCCGGCTCGATGCGGCGCGCGGTGCGGGTGCGCACCACCCGCGCGGCCGGCGCGGCGGCTTCCCCGGCCGGCGCGGCGGCGGCCACGGGCGCGACCGGCTCCTCGGCGGCCGGCGCTTCCGCGACTTCGGCCGCCTTCAGGGCAGCCAGCTTGGAGACGCGCTTGCGCACGATCACCGGCGGCGCGCTCGGCGCGGCCTGGGTCGGGATGAAGCCGAGGCCGACGTCCGGCTCCGCTTCCGGCTGGGGCGCGGCGGCTTGATCGGCGACGGCCTGCACTGCGGCGGGCGCCGCAGGGGTGTCGACGACGTCGGCCACCGCGGCCGCTTCGACCGGGGCAACGGTTTCGGCGACTGCCGGCACCGGCGCCGCCTCGGGTTCGTTCGCCGCCACCTCGACGGCGACGTCCTGCGCCGCGGCGGCGCCGGCGTCGGCGGCCTGGTCGAAGGCTTCCGGCTGCAGCTGGGCCGCCTGCTCGGCCTGCACCGCCTTCAGCGATGCCAGGCGCGAACGCGTCTTGACCACCGTGACCTTGGCAGCCGCTTCCGTTTCGAGGAAATACGAGGTCGCGGTCTTCGGCACCGACAGCTGGGCCGTGCTTTTCGCCGGCGCCTTCTTCGCGGTCAGGGTCAAGGTCTTGGCGGTGTTTTTCATGTAGCTTTCTCCAGTCGAGGCGAGATGCGCGCCTGCGAAGTCAATAATCCACCGGGCCCGCCGCGCGGACCTGGAAAGAAAGAATAAGGGAAGGGCCCTAACTAGGGGCGGACCGACCGGATATCAAGCATCCCTGGCACTGCCGCCCACCGGTCGGCGTTTCAAGCGGCAGGCCGGATGACCGGCGGCGTGCGCGAAACGGGACGGATAGCGGAACGGCGTGGGGTTGAGATCGCGGTTTGGCATGTCGGAACGAAAAAAAGCCCGTCAGTCAACGGGCTTGAAATCTATTTTTCCAAGGGAGAAATAGAGGAGACAGACGAATTATGCACCAAGGAAAGATTTGGTGATAATTGAATTATTGGATAATGGATATATATTTAGCGTATATCCACTCCACCGCCCCCTTGGCCGGTCTGCGTCGGCGCAAGCCCGACGCAAGGAAAGAGGCGGATCATACACGATTTCTCAGGGCTGCGCCCGCCGCACATGCGGCCTGATGCGCCCTGTCAACCTTTTTCAACCCATTCTTGCACCGCTGAGCGGCGCACACCAGCCGCCCGCCATGCTATCCTTCCGCTTCCTGTTCTTACCATGAAGTCAATGAATACCATTAGCACTGTTGCCGAGTCCACCGAGGCCCACGAAAACATCACCGCCAACGACGCCTCCGAATCCGTCGAGGGCGGCGCAGCGGCGGAATCGGCCGCAACCGGCGCACAACCGGCGGATGCCCCCGCCGCGGACGCGTCCCTCCAGCCGTCCGCAGCGCCGGCAGCGGCCGCCGCCGGCGCCGACACGCAATCGCCGCGCGCCCTGCTCAAGCAGTTGCAGCAGCAGTTCCCCGCATTCCGCGACTGCCTGCCGCTGGCGATCGGCGTCGACAAGCAGGTGCTGGCGCGCCTGCCCGGCCTGAACCGCAAGACCATGCGCGCCGCGCTCGGCATCCATACCGGCTCCATGCGCTACCTGCGCGCGATGGAAAAGGCCACCGTGCGCTACGACCTGGACGGCAACCCGGGCGCCGAGGTGACCGACACCCACCGCCAGCACGCCAAGGAATTGCTGCAGCAGCGTTTCAAGAAGGAAGCCGAGCGCAAGAAGGCCGAGCGCGACGCCGCGGTCCAGGCCGAGGCCGAGCGCAAGCGCCAGGAAAAGCTGCAGCAGCTGGCCTCGAAGTTCTCGCGCCGCTGACCGGCGGCCGCCTTCGATGAGCGCAGCACCCGCCGCCGCCGCCGATCCGGCCGAGCTCCCGCCCTACGAAGGCATTTCGCTGTCCGCCGTGCGCCTGGTGCGCACGCAGGCGGATGCCGAGGCGGCGCTGGCGGCCCTGCTGGCCGCCGACGCCATCGGCTTCGATACCGAGTCGAAGCCGACCTTCCAGAAGGGCGAGGCCTCGACCGGACCGCACCTGGTGCAGCTCGCCACCGACGAGGACGCCTACCTGTTCCAGATCGGCGCGAC
>DAMAFT010000494.1:0-3976 GCA_031995805.1 Massilia sp. | reverse complement strand
CATCCGCACGCGCGCATAGTGGCCCGCTTCGGCCGCGTTCGACCAGGCGTACTGGCCCGGCGCATCGTAGTTTTCCAATGGCGGCAGGTCGGCGCGCCGGGCGCGCGCCGGCACGCTGGCGGCGACGGCCTTCTTGGCCTTGTAGTCGTAGCTCAGCAGCGTGGTGGCCCCGGAAACCAGCGTGCGTCGCGCCTGCAGCGCCTGGATGGCGTCCTGGCGTTCGCCGGCGCGCGCGCCGTGGAAGCGGATCCCGCCGTCGGCGGCGCTGGACGCATCCTCGGGGATGGCGGCGGCATCGGTGCTGTCGGCGAACAGCACCAGGCGTTCGCCGGCCTCGGCGCTGCCATCGGCGTGCTCGACGCGCCAGGCCAGGCCTTCCTCGACCAGCAGGCGCAGGACGAAGTCGTGGTCGGTCTCGCGGTACTGGCAGCAGTAGCTGCGCGGCGCGACGGCGGCCAGGAAGCCGTCGACCTCCCCGCTCCAGCGCCATTGCGCGGCCGGTGCATGGGCGCCGAACACGTCGTCGACGATCTCCACCACGGTGCGGTCTTGCCACACGCGGCTGTTGCGTACCTGGGTCAGGCGCCACGTCCAGGGCGTCAGGCGCAGCCGGTAGCGCGCGAAACCGCCCTCGCTGCCCAGCATGGCCGCCTGCGTGATCTCGCCGCCGAAGCCGGTGCGGCTGCCGTCCGCCAGGCTGACGTCGAGCATCGCGCGGGTGCCGAGCAGCGCGCCGACGTCGAGGGCGGCGTCCAGGGACAGCACGATGACGTCGCGCGCGCCGACCTCCTGCACGGCATCGTCGGCGGCGAAGGCCTCGACCAGCAGGCCGTGTGCATTGCCTCCATCGAGCCGCAGTTCGTACAGGCGGGTGTCCGCGGCAAAGCCGGACAGTGCGCCGGCGATCTGGTTCAGCAGTGTCGAGGACATGACGGACGGCGTTAACAATGTTGCTCTGACTGTATCATGAACGCTTGCCGGCGCAGCGCACGGTTGTGTCTTGGCGACAAGTAAATGCCGGCCGCTAGTCGAACCCTTCCAGCACCCGGCAGGCCGTGTCGAGGCGCCGCGCCAGCGGTCCCTCCAGCAGCGTGTACGGGATGCCGCGCGCCGCCAGCACGGCGAGGTACCAGCGGTGCTGGCGTGCCCGGAAATCGCGATCGCGGCGGGTGCCGTCCTGCACGAACGGGAAGTCCGGCGCGCACACGAAGGTGTGGTCGTAGCGGCGCCGCGCCAGCCGGCGGACGCGGGGGTCGACGCGCCCGAAGCCGTCCAGGCTGTAGAACACGGTGGTCAGCGCGCTGCTGTCGCACACCAGCCAGCGCACCGCGCCCTGCGCCAGTTGCGCCTCGCGCGCGGCCTGGCCTTCGGCGATGCGCAGCATGTCGGCATACGCGAGCGCGCCGCCCTGCGCCTCCCACAGTTCCCGTCCCAGTTCCGGCGCCCACGCCGTGCCGAGGCGCGCGGCGAGCGCCTGCGCCAGCGTCGTCTTGCCGCTGGATTCGCCGCCCAGCAGGCAGGCGCGGCGCACGAAGTCGCCGTACACGACCGGGTCCAGGAAGGCCCGCTCGCCGTGCACGTCGGCGCGCACGCGCGTGCCCGATACCGGCACCGTCGTGCGCGCCCGGTCGACGCAGACGTGGCGTACCGGTTCTCCACCGAAGTGGCGCGTGAGCGCGCGTGCGAAACCGTCGCCGTAGTCCTCGCTGGTGAACACGGCGTCCACCGTCACGCCGCAGACGGACCGGCACAGCCAGGCCGCGAACGCGCGCTGCACCTCGGCGTCCGCATCGTTGTACGGCACCGGCCGCGGCGCCAGGCCGGCCCCGGCGCACAGCCTTGCCAGCGCAGCGTCGTCGACGACCAGGGCGCGCACGCCGGGAAACAGCCGCGCCAGCCAGGACGCGCGCACGGCGGGGCCGTAGCCGGCGAACTCCGGCTTGGTCCAGCTGAGCACCAGCACCTCGTCGCAGGCGTCGACGGCATGCCGGATCAGGTGCATGTGGCCGCGGTGCAGCGGGCAGAACTTGCCGACCACGAGGCCGCGCCGGTACGGCTTTCCTGCCTCACCCATGGGCGCCGTCCAGGTCCGAGGTGTATTGCAGGGTCTTGCCGTCCGCGTCCAGCGGCGCCACCGTCACCGCCGTGCCGAACAGCGCCTCGAGGGCGCGCCGCGCCGCCGGCGCCTGCGCCAGCGCGCCCGGCGCGATGTACAGCACCACGCCGGCGTCGGCGCGCTGGTGCACGTTGAAGTGCGGGATCGGCAGGTCCTGCAGCGCGTGCGTGACGTCGATATTGTTGATCCAGGCGCCGCGCGCCAGGTAGCGCACCGGCCGCCGTCCGGACAATCCCGTCAGCACCGGCCCCTCGGGTGCATCGGCCAGCGCGGCGAAATCGCCCGTGCGGTAGCGCAGCAGCGGCAGGCAGAAGTTGAAGCCGCCCGTCACCGCCACTTCGCCCACCGCGCCGGGCGGCAGCGGCCGCCCCGCGCGGTCCAGGATTTCCACGTAGAGCCGCGGCTGCAGCAGCAGGTGGCCGCCGAGGGCCGCGTCGAACACGCCGACCGGGCCCACTTCGCCCAGCGAATAGATGTCCAGCACCGGGCAGCCGAAGCGCCGTTCCAGCCGCTCGCGCAGGCCGGGCAGCAGCAGCATCGACACCGAGATCAGCGCGCGCGGCGCATGCGCGAGCGGCAGCTCCACGTACTCGGCGAACGAGATCGGGTCGCCGGCGACGATTTCCGGTGCCAGCGCATCCAGGTACGGAGCGCGGTGCGCCGGATCGCGCCAGTCGTCCGGGTGCAGGTTGATCTTGGCCAGGCCTGCCTCCCCCATCGCCGGCGACACCGATACGTAGGTGAAGCAGCGCCGCTGGCAGCCCAGCAGTACCACGCCGACCTGGCCGCGTCCGTGCGCCGGCACGACGCCGACGCGGCGCAGCGCGCGCTTGTGATAGGCCGCGTAGCGCGCGGCCACCACCGGATGCGACGGCAGCACCAGCGGATGCCCGGTGGTGCCGGTGGTGCGGAAGTTGATCATGCGCTCGAGCGGCACGTGGTCGGGCACGAAGGCGGCGACGTCGGCGGCCAGGTCGGCGCGGCTCACGGGCGCCACGTCTTCCAGCCGGCGCGGCGGCGCTCCCAGCGCGCGGTAGTGCGGGACCGTGCGGAACGCCTCGGCCACGAACGGCGCCACCCAGTCCGGCGCCGCGCCCGGCGTCCAGCCGATCGCGGCGGCGCCGATTGCGCGCTCGTAGGCCGCCTGCGCTGCGACCTCGTGCGCCAGCAGGCGGTTGCCGCTGCGGTTGCGGTAGATGGGCGCGCACGGATGGCCGCGCAGGAAGTCGAGCATGCGCCGGCCATGCTCGCTCAGCGTCGGGAAGCGTTCGCGGTCGAGCGGGTCCCGGCCTTGCGCGTCCGGACCTTGCGCCTCCATGGTGCCCGTCACTCGCGCGTCCACTTGTCCGCCGATTCTTCCGCGGCCTTCCTGGCCAGCGCCTCGCGGATGGCCCGGGCCCGTTCCTCGGCGGCGCGGCTGGCGTCGAGCAGGCGCCGGCGCTCCGTCGCGCTGATCGCGGCCAGCCGGTCGGCCGCCTGCGCCTCGGTCTCGCCCTGCGGCCGCCAGCCCAGGCCGGCCAGCACGACGCGCGCCAGTTCCTCGCGCCGCTCGCCATCCTCGACGAAGGCCTGCGCGGCCGCGGCCGGCGCCAGCTCGGCCGGCACCCCGGCCAGCACCCGCAGCAGCGCCTCCTGCCCCGGCTGCGCCGCCACGAACCAGTCGTCGGCCAGCAGCCAGGCGACCACCAGGACCAGCGCCAGCCGGTTGCGCTCGGCGCGCGCCCCGCTGCCCTCGAACGCGCGCAGCGCTTGCAGCGCGGCGCGCGCGCCGTGCAGGCGCAGCAGGTCGTTGACGACGGCCGGCACGGCGATGCGGCCGACACCGCCGATGCGGGGTTCATCGAGGAAGTCGGGCGGCGT
>DAMAFT010000493.1:0-3980 GCA_031995805.1 Massilia sp. | reverse complement strand
GCTGCGCCGCGTCGACACCCTGCTGGCCAAGGCCGATACCCGCGTGTTCGGCAAGAACGGCGTGATGGACGACACCCAGGCCGCCATCCGCGAACTCGACGGGCTGCTGGCCGACGCGCGCACCACCCTGCAGAAGGTCGACGCCGTGCTGGTGGAAGCGCAGGGCGTGGCGTCCAACACACGGGCGGCGACGCAGGACCTGGGCAAGCTGCGCGGCGAGGTCGACGCCAGCCTGCGCAAGGTAAACCGGCTGGTCGACGAGATCAACCGCAAGTGGCCGTTCAAGCGCGACACGGAGATCAAGCTGCCATGACCAAGCGATCCATCATCATCCTGGCCGTGGCCGCATCATTGTCCGCCTGCGCCAGCAAGCCCCAGCCGCCGGCCTGGGAAGCCGATGCGCGCGGCGCGCTCGACGGCTTCACGGCCGACTGGCTGCGCGGCGACACTGCCGCCGCCGACGCCGAGTTTTCGCGCGCGCGCCGCGAGAGTGCCAGCACGGGACGCTTCGACCTGGTGGCGCAGGCCGAACTGCTGCGCTGCGGCGTGCGCGCCGCCAGCCTGGACTACGACTGCCCCGGCTTCGCCGCCCTGGCCGCCGACGCGACGCCGGCCCAGCGCGCCTACGCGGCCTACCTCGACGGCCGCTGGGACGGCCTGGATGCCGCGCTGCTGCCCGCGCAGCACCGCGGCGTGCCCGCTAGCGCGTCGCTGGCGGGCGTGGCCGATCCGCTGGCGCGGCTGGTGGCGGCGGGGGCGCTGCTGAAGGCGGGGCGGATCGCGCCGGCGGACATCGCGGCCGCCGTCGAGACGGCGTCGCAGCAGGGCTGGCGCCGCCCCTTGCTGGCCTGGCTGGGCGTGCAGGAACGGCGCGCGCTGGCGGCCGGCGACACGGAGGCGGCGCGCCAGGTCCGGCGCCGCATCGCGCTGGCGTCGGAATGATCGTCCTGCGGCGGCGTCAGTCGGCGCCGTCCATCCGGAAGTCGTCCAGGCTCTTGCCGTCGTCGAGCGCGTCGGACAGCCACTGCGGATGGCGGCCGCGTCCGCTCCAGGTCTGGCTGGCGTCGGCCGGGTTGCGGTAGCGCGCGGCGCCCTTGTTGCCGGCTTCCTTGTTGCCCGTGCCGGTGCCCGTGCCCGCGCCCCTGGCCAGCAGGTCGCCGACCGGCACCCCGACGTCGCGCGCGATGGCGGCGATGCGCTCGCGCGCCTGGCGCAGCTCGTCGCGCTGGCGCTCCTTGATTTCTTTCTGGACGTCGAACAGCAAGCCTTTCAGCTCGCCGAGGGTGTAGTCGGACAGGTCGGTCGCCGCCATGGGATTCCTCGTTCGGATGGGCAGCCCCCAGTGTAACGCCTGGCGCGCTTTGGCGCAGGCCGGGATGATGCCGGCATCATCCCGGCGGCCGCGCCGGCGCCGTGCGCAGCGCCGGCGGCAGGCGGTTGTGGATGTGCGTGGCGGCGCGCGCGGCCTGGCCGGTCGCCACGGCGATCTGGTTCAGGCCGACCGTCACGTCGCCGATGGCGTACAGGCCCGGCACCGAGGTGGCGCCGTGCGTATCCACCACCAGCTCCTCGCATTGCGCGGTGGCGGCGCCCAGTTGCGCGGCCAGGCCGGAGCGTGCTTTTTCGCCCAGCATCGGGTAGAACACATCGGCCGGGTGCGCGGCGCCGTCGGCCGTGTGCAGCACTGGCTTCATCGCCGCGTCCAGCGTCACCGACAGCAGCGGCGACTCGACCAGCCGCACGCCGGCGGCCGCCAGCGTGCGCCGGTCGGCGTCGTCCAGCATCGATGCCGGGCCGCGTTCGAACAGCGTGACGTCGGCGCTGAACGTGCGCATGAACAGGGCGTGGCCGACCGGGTTGGTCTCGGCGGTGGCCACCGCGATGCGCTTGTCGATCACGTCGAAGCCGTCGCACACGGGGCACAGGCGCAGCGAGCCGAAGGCGATCGCCTCGCGCCACAGCTCGACCGGCAGGCCGACATCGGCCACCCCGGTCGCCAGCAGCACCGTATGCGCGCGCAACTGCGTCACGGCGTCGGCGGGGCCGCCCTCGGGCAGGCAGTCGGCGACGAACAGGCCGTCCTCGATGCGCAGGTCGAGGATCTCGCCCGGCAGCACGCTGCCGCCGTAGCGCTCGAGCTGGGAGGTGAGATTGGCGAGCAGCGTTGGCCCCGGCACGCCTTCCGGGAAGCCGGGGTAGTTGTGCGAGACGGGGATCAGGCGCAGGCGGCTGTGGCCCTTGTCGACCACGGCCACGTCGCGGGTGAAGCGGCGCAGGTAGATGGCGGCGGTCAGGCCGGCGGGACCGCCGCCGACGACCAGCGTATCGTATGCATGGGATTCGGAAGCCATGCATGGATTATCCGGAGACGCGCCGTTGCCCGGCTATCGGCGCGCGCGCCGCCACCGGGTCGGAACAGGCCGACATGGCCTCGGCATGGCTCGCCACCCGGCGGCGGCCATCAGGCGTCGTCGCGTCCCGAGCGGGTCATCGAATAGCGGTGGATGTCCTCGCGCAGCGTCCAGCCGCGCCGCGTCCACCAGGCGTTGGCGGCATCGTTGTCGCCGAACACGTCGATGTGCGCCTTGTCGATGCCGAGGGCCTGCAGTTGCGCCAGGCAGCGTTCCACCAGGGCGGCGGCGATGCCGCGCCGGCGATGGTCCGGCGCGACGACCACGTGCTGCAGGTAGCCGCGGCGGCCATCGTGGCCGCACATCGCGCAGCCGACGACGTCGTCGCCGTCCACGCACAGGACGCTCAGTCCGGGATTGCGCGCCAGGTAGCGCGCGGTGGCTTCGCGCGAATCGGCATCGCGGATCGAGACGCCGGGCGTCGCGCGCATCAGCGCGATCACGTCGTCGTAGCGGTCGATGGTGTAGGGGAGGATCTGCATCTGTTCGGTCTTTTCCTGTAACTGGCGCGCGTGGCCTATTCGATTTCCGGCTGCAGCGTGACGTGGTCGATGCCGTGCTTGTCGCGCAGCATGGCCTTGGTGGCGTCCAGCACCTGCGGCCAGGCGTGCAGGTCGGCGATCCGCACGTGGCCGATCAGCGCAGGCTGGCCCGGCGACATGTCCCAGACGTGCAGGTCGTGCACGGACACGACGCCCGGCACCTGCGCCAGGTCGGCGCCGATGGCCAGGTAGTCGATCTGGTGCGGCACGCCTTCCATCAGGAAATGGTAGGACTCGCGCAGGATGCCGAGCGTCGACTTGAGGATCAGCATCGACACGAAGATCGACAGGATCGGGTCGATGCGCACCCAGCCGGTGAAGTGGATGATGGCGCCGGCGGCGATGGCGGCGGCCGAGCCGAGCAGGTCGCCCAGCACGTTGACCAGCGCCGCGCGCGTGTTGATGTCCTGCTCGCCGCGCGACAGCACCCAGGCGACCAGGATGTTGATGCCGCCGCCGATCATGGCGACGACGAACACGACGCCGCCCTGCACGTGTTCGGGATGGGCCAGGCGCTGCGCCGCCTCGTAGACGATCCACGCCACCAGCAGCAGCATGGCCAGGCTGTTGACGAAGGCGGCGAGGGCCTCGGCGCGCACGAACCCGAAGGAATGGCGCGCCGAGGGCGGGCGCCGCGCGATCAGCTGCGCCATCAGCGCCAGGCCGAGGGCGGCGGCGTCGGTGACCATGTGGCCGGCGTCCGAGATCAGCGCCAGCGAATTCGACATGACGCCGGTGACGGCCTCGATGACGGCGAACAGCAGCGTCAGCCCGAGCGCCAGCCCCAGCGCACCCTGGCTGCGGCCCTCGATCGTGTGGCCGTGGCGGGCGTCGCCGTCCAGGTGGGCGTGCAGGTGGGCGGAGGAGGTGGTCTGGTCTGGCATGGAGAAAGGACGAGAAGGCGAAGCGAAGGAGTATACCGTAGGGTGGGCAGCTCCACCCCCGCGGTGGGAACGATCGCGACGTGTGCGCTGCCCACGCGTAACGCGTGCATGCCCCGCGCCCCCCCCCCCCCCCCCCCCCCCCC
>DAMAFT010000492.1:0-3981 GCA_031995805.1 Massilia sp. | reverse complement strand
CAGCGAGCACATGGTGTTCTGGTTGATGCTCCTGATGGCGCTCGGCGCCGGCACGCTGGCGGCGCCCGGCTGGGTCGACGTGCAGGCGCAGCACCTGCCCGTGCTGGCGGCGCTGGCCGTCAGCGGCTTTTTCGCGCAGCTGGCGATCACCGAGGCGTTCAACCACGGCGAGGCGTCGGTGGTGGCGCCGTTCGAGTACACCGCGCTGGCCTGGGCCGTGGCGATCGACTGGCTGCTGTGGAAAACATTGCCGGATGAATACACCCTGGTCGGCGCCGCCATCATCATCGGCAGCGGCCTGTACCTGATACGCCACGAAACCGTGCACGCCGAGGGCGAGCATCCTTGAAAACGTGGCGTTTCGGCCGATGAAACGGCGGGGCCGCCGGCAAGGCCAAAGGCCCTACGATATAATCGGCCAATGCTGAAACAACGAACGATCAAACAACTGGTGCGCACCACGGGTGTCGGCCTGCACTCCGGGACCAAGGTCGAACTGACCTTGCGTCCCGCTGCCGTCGACACGGGCATCGTGTTCCGCCGCGTCGACCTCGACCCCGTGGTCGAGTTCCCGTCGAATGCCGACATCGTGGGCGATACCCGCATGGCGTCGGTGCTCACCCGGGACAATGCGCGCGTCTCGACCGTCGAGCACCTGATGTCGGCCTGCGCGGGCCTGGGCATCGACAACCTGTACGTCGACGTCACCGCCGAGGAAATCCCCATCATGGACGGTTCGGCATCGTCCTTCGTGTTCCTGCTGCAGCAGGCCGGCGTGCAGGAACAGGCCGCGGCCAAGAAGTTCATCCGCGTGCTCGCAACCGTCGAGGTGCGCCAGGGCAGCGGCGCCAACGAGAAATGGGCGCGCCTCACGCCCTACGATGGCTTCCGGCTCGACTTCTTCATCGAATTCAACCACCCGGCCGTCGACGGCACCACGCAGCGCGCGGTCGTCGATTTCGGCAAGGTGTCCTATGTCCACGACGTGGCGCGCGCGCGCACCTTCGGCTTCATGCAGGACGTCGAAAGCCTGCGCGGCATGGGCCTGGCGCGCGGCGGCTCGCTGGAAAACGCGATCGTGATGGACGAATACCGCATCCTGAACGCGGACGGCCTGCGCTACGACGACGAATTCGTGCGCCACAAGATCCTCGATGCGATCGGCGACCTGTACCTGGTCGGTTCCCCGCTGCTGGCCAGCTACGAGGCGCACAAGTCGGGCCACGGCCTGAACAACCTGCTGCTGCGCGAACTGCTGGCGCACCCCGAAGCCTACGAGATCGTCACCTTCGAGCAGCTGGAGCGGGCGCCGGTGTCGTACGGCGCGCAGATGGAAAGGGAGTGGGCGCTGACCTGAGGCGCCTGCGCGCGATCTGCCGCATCATCGAACGACGTCATTCCCGCTTCCGCGGGAATGACGTTTTTTATTGCATAAATTATTTTGAGATAGCGGTTCCGGAAGCGGTCTATCCCTGCGTCTTGCGCTTCTCCGCCAGCCGCCTGATCGCCGCGATCAGCGGCGCATTCTGCGTCGTTTCTTCCAGCGTCTGTCCCAGTTCCTCGAACGCATCCACCGCCGTCGCCGGCAGCCGCAGCGACGAGGGTTGCGCCTGTTCGCGCACCGGCACGCTGCTGCCCATGCGGATCTTGATGCGGATGGACTCGACCTGCCAGCCTTTCTTTTGCAGCCCCGCCTGCAGCTTGGGCGCCTGCTGCTTGAGCTTGGCGGCCACGGCCGAGGAGGGCACGGCCAGCCCCAGGACGCCTTCCTGCAGCGACACCACCTCGCAGGCGGTGTACATCGGCGGCAGGATCAGCCGGCAATCGCGTTGCAGGTTCCCCATGCGCATGGCATTGGGCAGCAGGGCGGCCAGGCGGTCGCTGGAGCGCAGGAAGTCGGTGGCCTCGAACGCCGTCTTGCGGTCGCGCGTGCCGTAGATATGGAAGGGCCGTTGGTGGGAAGAGGACTGCATGGTCCGACCATACCATAGCCGTGCGCCGCCCCGAAAAGAAATCTGCGAAAAATGTGCGGCTCAATGCAAATTGATAACGTTTTTTGGCTGCGCGCACTTGTGAACCGTGGCGTCAACCCCAAGTGTGGCCGAAGCCCATGCTAAAATCGGTGGCTTTTTGCCAAACTCGGTCTTCGATCGATATCAGTTTGATATCGTCCCGGGCTCTTTCAGCGGCGTATTTTTGAAGAACACAGCATGTCATTTCTGACCAAGATTTTCGGCAGCCGTAACCAGCGGCTGATCAAGCAATACCAAAAGAACGTGCGCGCCATCAATGCGCTCGAGCCGCAGATGGAAAAGCTGTCCGACGCCGAACTGCAGGCGAAGACGCCGGAATTCAAGCAACGCCTGGAAGGCGGTGCCAGCCTGGACGACATCCTGGTCGAAGCCTTCGCCGTCTGCCGCGAAGCCGCCAAGCGTGTCATGAAGATGCGCCATTTCGACGTGCAGCTGATCGGCGGCATGGTCCTGCATTACGGCAAGATCGCCGAGATGGGCACGGGCGAGGGCAAGACGCTGATGGCGACGCTGCCGGTCTACCTGAATGCGCTGTCCGGCAAGGGCGTGCACGTGGTGACGGTCAACGACTACCTGGCCCAGCGCGACGCCGAGCAGATGGGCCGCCTGTACGGCTGGCTGGGGCTGTCCACCGGCGTCAACCTGTCGCAGATGGACCACGACACCAAGCAGAAGGCCTACGGTTCCGACATCACCTACGGCACCAACAACGAATACGGCTTCGACTACCTGCGCGACAACATGGTGTACGACGTGCGCGAGCGCGTGCAGCGTACCCTGAACTTCGCCGTGGTCGACGAGGTGGACTCGATCCTGATCGACGAGGCCCGTACGCCCCTGATCATTTCCGGCCAGGCCGAGAACCATACCGACCTGTACCACAAGATCAATGAAGTGCCGCCGCTGCTGACGCTGCAGATCGGCGAAGAGACGCCGGACGGCAAGGGCAAGATCGACGTCCCGGGCGACTACACCAAGGACGAGAAGGCGCACACCGTGCTGCTGACCGAGGCCGGCCACGAGAAGGCCGAGTCCATCCTCACCAGTATGGGCCTGCTGCCGGAAGGCGCCTCGCTGTACGACTCCGCCAACATCACCCTGATCCACCACCTGTACGCGGCCCTGCGCGCGCACGTGCTGTACCACAAGGACCAGCACTACGTGGTGCAGAACGACGAAGTGGTGATCGTCGACGAATTCACCGGCCGCCTGATGACGGGCCGGCGCTGGTCGGATGGCCTGCACCAGGCCGTCGAAGCCAAGGAAGGCGTGCGCATCCAGAACGAGAACCAGACCCTGGCCTCGATCACCTTCCAGAACTACTTCCGCATGTACGCCAAGCTGGCGGGCATGACCGGCACCGCCGACACCGAAGCCTTCGAATTCCAGGAGATCTACGGCCTGGAAACCGTGGTTGTGCCGCCGAACCGTCCTTCGCAGCGCAAGGACCGCCAGGACCAGGTCTACAAGACTTCGGAAGAAAAATACAACGCGATGTTGAACGACATCCGCGACTGCTACGAGCGCGGCCAGCCGGTGCTGGTCGGCACCACCTCGATCGAGAACTCGGAACTGCTGTCCGGCATCCTGACGAAGGCCAGCCTGCCGCACAACGTGCTGAACGCGAAGCAGCACGCGCGCGAGGCGGAAATCGTCGCGCAGGCCGGCCGTCCGAAGATGATCACCATCGCCACCAACATGGCGGGCCGCGGTACCGACATCGTCCTGGGCGGCAACGTCGAGAAGCAGATCCAGTTCATCGAGGCCGACGCCAACCTGTCCGACGAGCAGAAGGCCGCGCAGGCCGCGACGCTGCGCTCGGAATGGCAGTCGCTGCACGACCACGTGGTCGCGCAGGGCGGCCTGCACATCATCGGCACCGAGCGCCACGAGTCGCGCCGCGTCGACAACCAGCTGCGCGGCCGTTCGGGCCGCCAGGGCGACCCGG
>DAMAFT010000491.1:0-3990 GCA_031995805.1 Massilia sp. | reverse complement strand
GCGCGCGCAAGCTGGCCAACCTGACGCCGCTGCTGGCCCTGCTGCTGGCGCGCGAAGGCGTGCCGGTGCTGGTGCACGGCGTGCGCCAGGACCCGGGCCGCGTGACCACGGCCGAGATCTTCGCCGAGATGGGCATCGGCGTCACCGGTTCCACGACCGACATGCTCGACGCCTTTGCCGCGGGCAAGCCCTGCTTCATGCCGATCGAACTGCTGGCGCCGCAACTGGCGCACCAGCTGTCGTTGCGCCGCATCCTGGGCGTGCGCAACTCGACGCACACGCTGGTCAAGATGCTGCAGCCGTTCGACTCCCCGGCGCTGCGGCTGGTGTCGTACACGCATCCGGAATACCTGTCCATGCTCACCGCCTACTTCGGCACGGCCGCCCCGCACGCACGCGGCGACGCCTTCCTGATGCGCGGCACCGAGGGCGAGACGGTGGCGAACGCCAACCGCGCCCAGCAGATCGACTGGTTCCATGCCGGCACGCAGACCGTGCTGGTGGAGCGCGACGCGCCCACCGACGAGCTGGCGCCGGCGCCCGAGGGGCGCGATGCGGCCGCCACGGCCGAGTGGATCGCGTGGGCCTTGAAGGACGAGCAGCCGGTGCCGGCGCCGATCGCGGCGCAGGTGGCGCGCTGCGTGCAGGTGGCGCGCGCCCTGCGGGCCGGTTGATGCATGGTGCGCACCCCGTGCGCACCGCCCCTGTACAAACCCCCGCCGCCATTTACAATAGCGCCTTTTGCGCGCCATAAACGCGTTCCCGGAAATGGCAAAACACTACGACGTGGCGGTGATCGGCGCCGGCGCCGCCGGCATGATGTGCGCCTTCGTCGCCGCCCAGCGCGGCAAGCGCGTCGTGCTGGTCGACCATGCAGCGAAACTGGCCGAGAAGATCCGCATCTCCGGCGGTGGCCGCTGCAATTTCACCAACATCAACGCCGGTCCGCAACACTATCTCTCCGAGAACCCGCATTTCTGCCGCAGCGCGCTGTCGCGCTACACGGCCCAGGATTTCCTCGCCCTGGTAAAGAAGCACCGCATCGGCTACCACGAAAAGCACCGCGGCCAGTTGTTCTGCGACGATTCGGCCGAGCAGATCATCCGCATGCTGAAGGACGAGTGCGACGCCGGCGGCGTCCACTGGCGCATGCCGTGCAGGGTGACGGGCGTGGAGAAGGGCGCCGAGGGCTTCCGTGTCGATACCGATGGCGAGCCCATCCTGGCGAACAACGTCGTGGTGGCCACCGGCGGCCTGTCGATCCCGAAGATCGGCGCGACCGACCTCGGCTACCGCATCGCCAAGCACTTCGGCCTCAAGATCGTCGAGACGCGTCCCGGCCTGGTGCCGCTGACCTTCGACGGCCCGAGCTGGCAGCCGTTCGTGCCGCTGGCCGGCATCGCGCTCGAAGTCGACGTCGAGACCGGTTCCGGCAAGGGCCGCAATGCCAAGCGTGGTTATTTCCGCGAAGACTTGCTGTTCACGCACCGCGGCCTTTCGGGGCCGGCGATCCTGCAGATTTCCAGCTACTGGCAACCAGGCACGCCCATCGTGCTGAACCTGTTGCCGGACATCGACGTCGCCGAGGAATTGATCGCGTCCAAGACCACGCTGAAGAAGCAACTGGGCAATATCCTGTCGCAATGGCTGCCCGCGCGCCTGGCCGAGGGCCTGCTGGCGGCGAACGGCCTCGCGCCCGACGCGCGCCTGGCGGACATGGCCGATGCAAAGCTGCGCAAGCTGGGCGACGCCATCAACCGCTGGGCCATCGTGCCGACCGGTTCCGAAGGCTATAAAAAGGCCGAAGTCACGCTGGGTGGCGTCGATACCAGGGAGTTATCGCAGCAGAGCATGATGGCGAACCAGGTGCCGGGCCTGTACTTCATCGGCGAGACGGTGGACGTCACCGGCTGGCTCGGCGGCTACAATTTCCAGTGGGCCTGGGCGTCCGGCGTGGCCGCCGGCAATGCCATCGAATGAGCTGAATCCAGCCCTTGTGGTAATTCAGGCACATTGACAAAAACCTCGCACGGCTCTTGAAAAGCTGTTAGAATTTCGTTCTTCCCTAAATCCAACGGTTTCATTTTTACATGACCACTATCCGCCTTAAAGAAAACGAGCCGTTCGAAGTCGCTATGCGTCGCTTCAAGCGCACTATCGAAAAAACCGGCCTGCTGACCGAACTGCGCGCACGCGAGTTCTACGAAAAGCCGACCGCAGAGCGCAAGCGCAAGCTGGCCGCCGCCGTGAAGCGTCACTACAAGCGCATCCGCAGCCAGCAGCTGCCGAAGAAACTGTACTGATTTGGTTCAGCCGCCTGCTCCGGTGACGACATCCCGGTGTGCCAGGCCCTGAATGTGACGAAGCCCGCTCCGGTCGTATGCCGCAGCGGGTTTTGCCTTTTGCCCCATCGAAGAACAATGGAGAATCCATGAGCCTCAAAGATCAAATCACCGACGACATGAAAACCGCCATGCGCGCCAAGGATGCGCAGCGCCTGGGCACCATCCGCCTGCTGCTGGCCGAGATGAAGCGCAAGGAAGTGGACGAGCGCATCGAGCTGAGCGACGCGCACGTGCTGGCCATCGTCGAGAAGATGATCAAGCAGCGCAAGGATTCGATCACCCAGTTCGAAGCGGGCGGCCGCCAGGACCTGGCCGACACCGAAAAGGCCGAGCTGGCCGTGCTGGCGGTGTACATGCCGGCCGCCCTGTCGGACGAGGAAGTCGCCGCCGAAGTCAAGGCCGCCGTCGCCGAGGCCGGCGCCACCGGTCCGCAGGACATGGGCAAGGTCATGGCCATCGTGAAGGCCAGGCTGGCCGGCCGCGCCGACATGACGTCCGTGTCGGGCCTGGTCAAGAAGGCGCTGACCGGCGCCTGAGCCATGCCGGCGGCATGCGGCCGCGGCATCGTCGCCACGGCCGCAGCCGCTTTTCATGCATCGGGGCTGTCGCGCCTTGTTGCTTTGTTGCAAATCAATTTGTGACGAGCCCTGCGGTATAGTCTGACCCTAGACAAAACACTGTTATATCAAGTGATTCCGCAATCATTCATTACCGACCTGCTCAACCGCGTCGACATCGTCGACGTGGTAGGCCGCTACGTGCAGCTGAAAAAGGGCGGCGCCAACTACATGGGGCTGTGCCCCTTCCACAACGAGAAGTCGCCCAGCTTCACGGTCAGCCCGACCAAGCAGTTCTACCACTGCTTCGGCTGCGGCGCCCACGGCACCGCGATCGGCTTCCTGATCGAATACTCGGGCATGGGCTTCGTCGATGCGGTCAAGGACCTGTCGCAAAGCGTGGGCATGATCGTGCCCAACGAGGACGACAAGATCCCGCCGGCCCAGCGCGCCGCCCAGCAGGCGCAATCGCTGGCCATGACCGACGCGCTGAACCAGGCCTGCGATTTCTACCGCGGCCAGCTGCGCCAGGCGCCGGCCGCCATCGCCTACCTGAAGGGCCGCGGCCTGACCGGCGAAGTGGCCGCCCGCTTCGGCCTGGGCTATGCGCCCGGCGGCTGGGACAACCTGCGCTCGGTGTTCCGCGACTACGACGCGCTGGCGCTGGTCGAGTCCGGCCTGGTGATCGACAAGGTCGACGAGGACGGCGGCAACAAGAAGCGCTACGACCGCTTCCGCGAACGCATCATGTTCCCGATCCGTAACACCAAAGGGCAGGTGATCGGTTTCGGCGGACGCGTGATGGATGGTGGCGAGCCGAAGTACCTGAACTCGCCGGAAACCCCGCTGTTCCAGAAGGGCAATGAACTGTACGGCCTATTCGAGGCGCGCCAGGCGATCCGCGACGCCGGCTACGTGCTGGTGACGGAGGGTTACATGGATGTGGTCGCCCTGGCGCAGCTCGGCTTCCCGCAGGCGGTGGCGACGCTCGGCACCGCCTGCACGACGACCCACGTGCAAAAACTGCTGCGCCAGACCGATACCGTGATCTTCAGCTTCGACGGCGACAAGGCCGGCCGCCGCGCCGC
>DAMAFT010000490.1:0-4002 GCA_031995805.1 Massilia sp. | reverse complement strand
GGCGCGCGCTGTATGAGACGATCCGCCTGATGATCACGGCGATGACGGCCGACCTGGTCGAGACCTCGGCCGCGCTGATCCTCGACGCGAACCCGCAGTCGATCGACGACGTGCGCGCCGGCCCGCCGCTGATCCGCTTCTCGGCGCAGATGCGCACGGAAACCACGGCGCTGAAGCGCTTCCTGTACGCCAACCTGTACCGCCACTACAAGGTCAACCGCATGCGCGTGAAGGCCAGCCGCATCGTGCGCGAGCTGTTCGAGGCCTTCATGAGCGATCCGGTGCTGCTGCCGTTCGACTACCAGGTGGCGTCGGACGACCGCACGAAGCAGGCGCGCAAGATCGCGGACTACATCGCCGGGATGACGGACCGGTATGCGATCCGGGAGCACAAGCGGATCTTTTCGCTGGACGAGCTTTGACGTCATTCCCGCGTTGTCGGGAATGACGGCGACGGTCACTCGCTGCGCGCGAACACCCGCAGGCGGTGCCCGTCCGGATCCGCCACCGTGAACGTGTAGCCGAAGTCCAGTTGCGCCGGTTCCTGCAGGACCGTCACGCCGCGCCCGCGCCAGTCCGCCAGCAGCGCATCGACCGCGGCCGTGTCGTCCACGCGCAGCGCGATCTCGCTGCCGCTGCCGTGGACATCGGCGGCCGGCTTGACGGCGTCTTTCGCCCACAGGCCCAGCATCCGTCCGCCTTCCAGCGCGAACAGCGCGAACGTGGGCATGGCGTCGATGGCCTCGGCGCCCAGCAGTCCGGCGTACAGGCGCGCGCTGGCCTGGGGATCGGCGACGTAGAGGATGGTGTAGTGCGGGGTGTGCATGGCTTGCTCCTTCGGTGGTTGACAGAGCGGCCAGTGTAGGGAGGGCGACTGTCAGTTTCCGTCAGCAGCGTGGCGGCCGGGTTTGCGTTCCGGGATGTTCTCGACGACGCGCCACGCCTGCAGCAGCGCGCGGCGCCGGCGCGGATAGCGTTCCGGCGTCGCCTCGAGCGCGGCGATGCGGTCCAGGCGGAAGTGGCGGAAACCCGCGCGCAGCTCGCACCAGGCGACCAGCATGCGCACCCGCTCGAAGAAGCCCAGCGCCACCGGCCACACCACGCGCCGCGTGGCGGCGCCGCCCTCGGCGCGGTAGTCCAGCACCAGCTTGCATTCGGCGCGCATGGCGGCGCGGATCGGCGCCATGTGCGGGCCCGGCGGCCCGGCTTCGCGCGCGCTCGCCACCAGCAGGCCGGAATCGTCGAGCGTGCCGCGCAGGGCTTCCGGCAGCACCGCCGCGATCTTGTCGACCGCCTCGCGCGCCGCCTGCGCCAGGCGCTCGTCGCCGTGCTGCGCGACCCAGCGCCCGCCCAGCACCAGCGCCTCGATCTGGTCGTGCGTGAACATCAGCGGCGGCAGCAGGAAGCCCGGCTTCAGCACGTAGCCCAGCCCCGGCTCGCCCTCGATGCGCGCGCCCTGTTCGCGCAGGGTGGCGATGTCGCGGTACAGCGTGCGCAGGCTGATCGCGAGTTCTTCGGCCAGCGCGTCGCCGGTGACGGGAAAACGGTGCCCGCGCAAGACCTGCAGCAGGGCCAGCAGCCGTTGCGCGCGCGTCATCGAAACGCCACGGTCAGCCGAACAGCGAGGGCTGGCCCAGCTGCCCCAGCAGCTTCTTGACGGGCGCCGGGAGTGCGGCGGCGTCGACGTCGGCCAGGTCCAGCCACTGGTAGCCGGCCGGCAGGGCCGCGCGGCTGCGCAGGCCGATGTGGAACGGGTGGATGTGCAGCCGGTAGTGGGTGAACACATGCTGCAGCGGCAACAGCGCCTCGCAGTCGTCGACGCTGCCGAAGCGCGCCGCCGCTTCCGGCACGCCGAGCGCGTCGGCCGGCACGTCGTCGTCGTCCAGCGCCACGTGGCCCTCGATTTCCGGCAGCGACAGCAGCCCGCCCCAGATGCCGGTGCCGGGACGCTGTTCCAGCAGCACCTGGCCGGCGTCGAGCACGACCAGCATGCGCGCGCGCTTTTCCGGCGTCGCCTTCTTCGGCTTCCTTACCGGCAGTTCGGCCGTGCGGCCCGTCGCATGGGCCACGCAGCGCGCCTGCAGCGGACAGCGGCCGCAATCCGGCCTGCCGCGCGTGCACAGCGTCGCCCCCAGGTCCATCAGGCCCTGGGTATAGGCTTCGATGCCGTCGTCCTGCGGCAGCAGGGCGTCGGCGCGGCGCCACAGCGCATCCTCGACCGGCTTGATGCCCGGGTATTCGTCGATGCCGAACACGCGCGCGAACACGCGCTTGACGTTGCCGTCCAGGATGGCCGCGCGCGTGCCGCTCGAAAACGCGGCGATGGCGGCGGCGGTCGAGCGGCCGATGCCGGGCAGGTCGGCCAGCAGCGCCGGGTCGCCCGGGAATACGCCGTCGTACTCGGCCACGATGCGCCTGGCGCAGGCATGCAGGTTGCGCGCGCGGGTGTAGTAGCCCAGGCCGGCCCAGTGGGCCATCACGTCTTCCTGCGGCGCCTCGGCCAGCGCGAACACGGTCGGGAAGCGTTCCAGGAAGCGCGCGTAATAGCCCAGCACGGCGGCGACCTGGGTCTGCTGCAGCATGATCTCGGACAGCCAGATGCGGTAGGCGTCGCGCGTGTTCTGCCAGGGCAGGGCATGGCGGCCGTGGGCGCGCTGCCAGTCGATGACGGCGCGCGAAAAACCCGGGTCGGACAGGATGTCGGATTCGGTGGTGCGTTTCATTCGGTTTCCAATAGGTCTGCGCCGATGGCGCAGCGCAGTTCGGCGTCGACGGCGCCGGCCAGTTCGGCCAGTTGCACGCGCACGGCGTCGAGCGCGCGCCGGGCCTCGTCGAAGGCGGCGATCTTCTGGTCCAGGCTGTCGGTGGCCTCGTGAATGCGCTGGATCGAGGCCTGGCGCTGGCGCAGCTGTTCGCGGTGCTGGCGGATGCGCGATTCGAGCGGCGCCATCAAGACCTGCAGCCAGGCTTCGGCATCGGCGTTGGCCTCGCGCAGCGCATGCCGGACGCGCGAGACGATGGTGTCGAAGAAGCGTTCGAGCAGCGCCGCGCGGCTGGTGATCAAGAGGGTGGCGGTGCCGAAGCGCTTCAGGTAGATGGCTTCCACGGCATCGATCTCGCGCCGGTAGCGTTCCAGCGACAGCGGCGCCGGCAGGGCCAGCGCAAGGCCATGCTCGGCCGAGAAGCGCCGCGCCATCGTCTCGATCATGGCGCGGATTTCCTCGGTCTTGGCGTCGGCCAGCCTGAAGCTGGCGCGCACCTCGGCGAAGAAGGCGCGCACCGGCGCGCGCGTGCCGGTGCCGAAGCGCGCCGCTTGCATCGCCGCGCGCACGGTGTCGGCCTGGCGCTGCATGGCGTCCATGCCGATCAGGCTGTAGAGTTCGTTCGACAGCGTGGCGAACACGGCGCGCGTGCCCTGCAGCTTGAGCAGGCTGGCGTCGAATTCCTTCTTCTCCATGTCGACGCGGCGCATCATGTGGGCGATCACGCCCTGGTTCTTGCCGCGCAGGCTTTGCAGTTCCTGCATCTGCTCGACGAGGTCGCGCGCGCGCGTGGCCAGCAGCGCCTCGCCGGCGGCGCGCGCGACGGCCAGGTCGTCCTGCAACTGGTTGCGCAGGATCTGCTGGCGCGCCGGCACCAGCTCGCCGAACAGCGCGGCTTCCAGCTGGCCCACGCGGCTCTTTTCGAGCAGGGCCGCGTCACCGTTGACCTTGGCCACCAGCGCCTTCTGCGCCGACACCGGGAACACCTGCGCATCGGCCACGCCCAGCAGGCGCGCCACGTCGTGGCGCTGGCGCGCGATCGCGGCGTCGTTGTCGGCGCTGCTGCGCAGCTCGTCCCACAGCGCGTCGATCTTGTTCAGCACGACGATGCGGCCCGCGTTCGACCCGGATGCGCTGCCCACGTGGGTGCGCCAGACCTCGATGTCGCTCTTCGTGACACCCGTCTCGGCGGCCAGCACGAACAGCACCGCGTGCGCGTTCGGGATCAGGTTCAGCGTCA
>DAMAFT010000489.1:0-4003 GCA_031995805.1 Massilia sp. | reverse complement strand
CCTTGTTTCAGGCGAACGCAGTGACCGTCTTTCAGGTCGATGGCGGGGATCAGCAACATGATCGGTATCGTTTGGTTAATGGCTGGGACTAGGGGTGGACAGGAACGGGTTCAGGGTTTCCAGTGGACGAAATTCTGGTACAGCCGCAGGCCGGCGTCGGCGCTTTTCTCGGGGTGGAACTGGGTCGCGACGACGTTGTCCATCGCGACCGCGCAGCAGTACGGCGCGCCGTAGTCGGCCTCGCCGATCGTGTGCTGCGGGTTGTCCGGCACGGCGTAGTAGCTGTGCACGAAATAGAAATAACTGTTGTCGGGCACGCCGTTCCACAGCGGGTGGGCGCGCGCCTGGCGCACGCGGTTCCAGCCCATCTGCGGCACCTTGAAGCGCGAGCCGTCGGCCTGCAGCCGGCCGTCGAGGCGGAAGCGCGCCACCTTGCCGGGCATCAGGCCCAGGCCCGGCTCGTCGCCTTCCTCGCTCAGGTCGAACAGCATCTGCTCGCCCACGCACACGCCCATCACGGGGCGCGTCCGCACGGCGCGCAGCAGCGCCTCGCGGGCGCCGGATTCGCGCAGGCTCTGCATGCAGTCGCGCATCGCGCCCTGGCCCGGCAGCACCACGCGGTCGGCCGCGTCGATGACGGCCGCGTCGTTCGACACCTGCACGTCGGCCTCGGGCGCCACGGCGCGCAGCGCCTGCACCACCGAGCGCAGGTTGCCCACGCCGTCGATCACTACGATCTTGTTCGCCATGTGCGCGTCCTTACAGGCTGCCCTTGGTCGACGGGATCGTGCCCAGCGCGCGCTCGTCCAGCTCGGACGCCATGCGCAGCGCACGGCCGAAGGCCTTGAACACGGTCTCGCACTGGTGGTGCGCGTTCACCCCGCGCAGGTTGTCGACGTGCAGCGTGACGCCCGCGTGGTTGACGAAGCCGCGGAAGAACTCGATGGTGAGGTCGACGTCGAAGCGGCCGATGGTGGCGCGCGTGAACGGCACGTGCCATTCCAGGCCCGGGCGGCCCGAGAAATCGATCACGACGCGCGACAGCGCCTCGTCCAGCGGCACGTAGGCATGGCCGTAGCGGCGGACGCCCTTCTTGTCGCCGATGGCCTTGGCCACCGCCATGCCCAGCGTGATGCCGGTGTCCTCGACGGTATGGTGGTCGTCGATGTGCAGGTCGCCGACCGCCTCGACCTCGAGGTCGATCAGGCCATGGCGGGCGATCTGGTCCAGCATGTGGTCGAGGAAAGGCACCCCGGTGTTGAGTTTCTGGCGGCCGGTGCCGTCCAGGTTCAGGGCGACGCGGATCTGCGTCTCGCTGGTGTTGCGCGTGATTTCTGCGGTGCGGGTCATTACAGGGAAGCCTTCAGGGCATTCAGGAATACGGAGTTCTCTTCCGGGGTGCTGACGGTCACACGGATGCAACCGGCAAGCAATTCATGCATTCTACTCAAATTCTTGATCAACACCCGTGCTTCGAGCAGTTTAGCGCAGGTCTGCTGCGGATCGGGTACGCGCAGGGTGATGAAATTCGCGCTCGACGGGAATACCGTCACGCCCGGCAGCGCCGCCAGGGCCGCGGCCAGCTCGGCGCGCGCCGCGTTCAGCAGCGCGGCCTGGCCGTCCAGCACGTCCAGGTGGTCCAGCGCGAACTCGGCCGCCGCCTGGGTCAGCACGTTGATGTTGTACGGCGGACGCACCTTGTCGAACTGCTCCAGCAGGGCCGGCGCCCCGGCCAGGTAGCCCAGGCGGATGCCGGCCAGGCCCAGCTTGGAGAGCGTGCGCATCACGACCATGTTCGGATACTGCGGCAGGCGCGCCATGAAGCTGGCGCCGGCGAACGGTTGATACGCCTCGTCGACCACGGCGATGCCCTCTTCTCCCAGCGCCTCGACGATGGCGGCCATGTCGGCGGCGTCGTACAGGTTGCCGGTCGGGTTGTTCGGGTAGGCCAGGAACACCAGCGCCGGCTTGTGCTCGGCGATGGCGGCCAGCATGGCGGCGCGGTCGAGCGCGAAGTCCGGTTTCAACGGCACGCCGACGAAGTCCATGCCCGCGAACTGGGCCGAGCGCTGGAACATCACGAAGGCCGGGACCGGCGCCAGCACCACGGCGCGGCCGCCGTTCTCGTTCGGTATCTGCCGCGCGCAGGCCGTGCACAGGATCGAGATGATCTCGTCGGAACCGTTGCCGAGGATGACGTCGTGGTCGTCCGGCACGCCCAGCCTGGCGCGGATGCGTTCCTTCAGCGTGGCGTACGAGGCCAGCGGATAGCGGTTCAGGGCGGCGTCGGCGAGGCGCCGGCCCAGTTCGGCGCGCAGGGGCTCCGGCAGCTGGTACGGGTTTTCCATCGCGTCGAGCTTGACGTAGCCGGCCGAATCCGGGACGTTGTAAACGTGGCCGGCACGGACGTCGGCGCGGATCGTGTTGGCGATGAGGCGGTCGATGCGGGTCATGGTGTCTTTCTCAGTCGTGTTCGATAGCGGCTTTCTTGCGCGCGGCCGCGCCGCGCTTCTTCGCCAGCGTCAGCGGCACCTCGGGCGCCGCCAGCCGCTGCGCGAGGATCGCGCAATAGTCGGGGTTCAGTTCGAAGCCGGCATAGTGCCTGCCGAGGCGCTTGGCCGCCAGCGCCGTCGTGCCGCTGCCCATGAACGGGTCGAGCACGACGCCGCCCGGCGGGCAGGACGCCTTCACCATGCGCTCGATGATCTCGAGCGGCTTCTGGGTCGGATGGTCGACCCGTTCCGCGTGTTCGCGATGCAGGCGCGACACGCTCCACAGGTCCTTGGGGTTGTAGCCCACTTCCAGCCACTTGGCGCCGACGAAGATCGCGCGCGATCGCGCCTTCTTCGTGGCGGCGTCGTACGGGATACGCACGGCGTCCAGGTCGAAATAATAATCCTTGCGCTTGACGAAGAAGCCGATGGTGTCGTGCACCGAGCTGAAGCTGCGGGTACTGCCGCCCATCGACGGCACGCGGCGGTCCCAGATGATCTCGTTCATCATGGTCATGCGGCGCTTGAGCATCACAAAGATCTCGGGAGCATAACGCCATGTGAGGAAGATGTACAGGCTGCCGTTGTCCTTCAGCTTGGGCAGCACGGCGTCGATCCAGCGCTCGGTCCACGCCAGGTAGTCCTCGACGCTCTGGCGGTCGGAGGCATTGCCGTAGTCCTTGCCGAGGTTGTACGGCGGATCGGTCAGCACCAGGTCGATGGAACCGTCGGGGATGCGCGCCAGCCCGGCCAGCGCATCCTCGCAGAACACCTGGTCGAGCCAGGGCGTCATGGTGCCGACTTGGTCCTCACGGGTTGCAGCCTTAACTCGGCGCTGCGGGCATGCGCCTGCAGGCCCTCGCCGTACGCCAGCTCGGCCGCGACCTTGCCCAGCGTCTGGGCGCCGGCTTCCGACACGAACAGCACCGACGAGCGCTTCTGGAAGTCGTACACGCCCAGCGGCGACGAGAAGCGCGCCGTGCGCGAGGTCGGCAGCACGTGGTTCGGGCCGCAGCAGTAGTCGCCCAGCGACTCGGACGAGAAGCGCCCCAGGAACATCGCCCCGGCGTGGCGGATCTTGTCGGCCCACTGCTGCGGGTCCTCGGCCGAGATCTCCAGGTGCTCGGCGGCGATGGCGTTGGCGATGGCGCAGGCCTCGTCCATGTCGCGCACTTTCACCAGGGCGCCGCGGTCGGTCAGCGAGGTGGCGATGGTGTCCTTGCGCGGCATCGTGGGCAGCAGCCTGTGGATCGAGGCTTCCACCCTGGCGATATAGTCCGCGTCCGGGCACAGCAGGATGGCCTGGGCCAGCTCGTCGTGCTCGGCCTGCGAGAACAGGTCCATCGCGACCCAGTCCGGGTCGGTGGTGCCGTCGCAGAGGACCAGGATCTCGGACGGCCCGGCGATCATGTCGATGCCGACCGTGCCGAACACGCGGCGCTTGGCGGCGGCCACGTAGGCGTTGCCGGGGCCGACGATCTTGTCGACCGGCTGGATGGTCTCGGTGCCGT
>DAMAFT010000488.1:0-4030 GCA_031995805.1 Massilia sp. | reverse complement strand
CCCGCTGTACGAATCGCTGCACACCTATACGCGCTTCAAGCTGCGCCAGGCCTACGGCGCCTCGGTGGTCCCGGCTAGCGGCCCGATCCCGGCCCACCTGCTGGGCAATATGTGGGCGCAGAGCTGGGACAACCTGTATCCCCTGCTGAAACCGGCCAACGACGCCAAGGCGGAGGACCTGACCGCGCTGCTGGAAGCGCGCAAGACCACGGCCGTCGAGATGACCCGCTACGCCGAGGGCTTCTATACCTCGCTGGGCATGCGCAAGCTGCCCGATACGTTCTGGGAACGCTCGCTGCTGACCAAGCCGCGCGACCGCGACGTGGTGTGCCACGCCTCGGCCTGGGACCTGGACGGCAAGGACGACGTGCGCGTCAAGATGTGCATCACCCCGACCGCCGAGGACTTCCGCGTCATCCACCACGAGCTGGGCCACCTGTACTACGACCTGGCCTACAGCAAGCAGCCCGCGTTGTTCAAGAACGGCGCCAACGACGGCTTCCACGAAGCCATCGGCGACACCGTCGCGCTGTCGATCACGCCGGCCTACCTCAAGCAGGTCGGCCTGATGGAGAGCGCGCCGGATCCGGCGCAGGATATCGGCCCGCTGCTGTACACGGCGCTGCAGAAGGTCGCCTTCCTGCCGTTCGCCTACATGGTCGACAAGTGGCGCTGGCAGGTCTACGGCGGCCAGGTCAAGCCGGCCGACTACGACAAGGCCTGGTGGGCGCTGAAGGAGCAGTACCAGGGCGTGGCGCGTCCGGCGCCGCTCGCCGCCGACGGCTTCGATGCCGGCGCCAAGTTCCACGTCGCCAGCGACACCCCGTACGCGCGCTATTTCCTGGCCCACGTGCTGCAGTTCCAGTTCCACCGCGCGCTGTGCCGCGAGGCCGGCGACACCGGGCCGCTGAACCGCTGCTCGATCTACGGCAACAAGCGAGCCGGCGCCAGGTTCCAGCAGATGCTGGAGATGGGCACCAGCAAGCCGTGGCCGGAAGCGCTGAAGGCCGTGACCGGCGAAGACCGCCTGGACGCGACCGCGATGCTGGAGTACTTCGCGCCGCTGAAGGCCTGGCTCGACGCGCAGAACCGCCAGCTGGCGCTGACCGACGCCCAGGTCAAGCAGTAATCATCATGGGCAGGTGCCGGCCGGTCCGTCGCGGGCCGGCCGGCAGCCCGCATTCCGAGACATGGCAGTGGACGACCAACACATCACGACCGGCCTGGCGGCCCTGCGCGCCGACCCGGATTTCCTGGCGCTGGCGGCGCGCCTGGACCGCTTCGATCCGTTCGCGGCGCCCGGCGCGGCGGCGGACGGCGCGCAGCACACGGCCGTGCTGGCCTGGCTGCTCGACCCGCGCCGCAACCACGGCCTGGGCGACGCGTTTCTACGCCATTTCCTGCACCGCTTCGCGGATGGCGCCGGCGCCGGCCTGTCCGCGACCACGGCCGCCGGGCCGCAGGAGCGCAAGGCCGGCGCGCCGGACGTGCTGGTCGAAGGCGCGGACTGGGCCGTCGCCATCGTGGCCGGAGGCGGCGGGAAGGACGACCTGCACCGCCTGAAGCCGCTGCGCGAGCGCCTGCTGCGGCGCTTCGCGGCGCGGCCGCCGGCGCGCCTGCGCCTGCTGTACCTGACCGTGCGCGACGAGCCGGAAGTGCTGGCCGAGAATCCCGGCTGGAGCGCGATCCAGTGGGGGCGCGAGGTCGTGGCCGCGCTCGATGCGGCGCTGGCGCAGGGCGGGGGCGCCGATCCGGCGCTGCACGCCTACCTGCAGGGCTACCGCGCCGCCCTGCAGCGGCTGGCCGATGCCCTGGACGGGACCGAGGATGCCGTGCAGGCGCTGGCGAACCGCCACCATGGCGTGCTGCTGGCCCTGAAGGGCGGCCTGGCGCGGTGCGCGGCCGAGGGCGCGCCGGTGCTGCCGTGGACGTCCGCGCCGGCCTGGGCGGCGGCCTACCGGGAGCGGCGCGAGGCGTTCGACGCGCTGCTGGCGCGCACCCGCTCCGCCGAGGCGCAGTTCGCCGACGCGGTGCTGCGCCGCCTCGTCGCCGCGCGGCCGGGCAGCGCGGCCGCGGGCGGCGTGCTGCTGCTGGGCGGCGAGCAGCAGGGCCGCGGCCTGGCGCTGCGCTTCGTCCCGCGCGCCTGGGCCGACTGGCGCATCGACACGCGCGAGCGCGCGCTGCCGCTGCACGGCCTGATGTTCTACCGGCTGGCCCTGCGGCCGGCGCAGCAGGACGTCGAACTCAAGCTGGTGCTGCCGGACGTGGCCGAGCACGCGCTGCAGGCCGGCCTGGTGCGGTTGCTGCTGGGGCCGGACAACAAGCGGCCCGACCTGTGCCTGGAGCCTGACCCGGACCATCTCGGGCGCTTTCTTGCGGGGCAGGCCGGCACGCTGAAGCTGTACCGGCTGCTGCTGCGCTGGCACCGGGACGCGGATACGGATGCGCTGGGCCTCGACGACGGCGAGGACGGCAAGTTCGCCGAGTTCTGGCGCGCTGTGGCCGCCCATGCCGACGCGCTGGCCTACCTGGTGCGCAAGGGCGCCTGATCAGGCGGGGGCAGGCTGCTGGCGGCTCGCGGCCAGCGCCGAATAGCATGGCGCGGCGTGGGCCGGCAATGCGCCGAACAGGTCCGGGTCGGCCTCGTCCAGCAGGCCGGTTTCCACCAGCATGCGCACCTTGCCCAGGTAGCCGGTCAGCCTGAGCAGGCGCCCCAGCGGCGACACCGGCGTACCCTTGCGCAATTCGCCCTGTTCGCGCAGGGCCTGGACCACCGTGTCCGGGAAATGCCATTCGCGTGCGATGTCCGCGGCCAGCAGGCGGGTGTCGCGCAGCAGGCGGGCCAGGAACACGCTGGAGGCCAGGCGTTGCTCGCCCCTGGCCGCCTGGTCCATCATGCGCAGCGCCGCGGCCAGGCCGACGTGCTGCAGCAGGCCGGCGAGGAAGGCGTCGAAGGGCTCGACCCCGGCAGCGGGCGCGACCTGGCGCGCGCCGGCCGCGCAGCGCTCGGCATGCTCCCACAGGCGCGGCGCCAGGCGGCGCGTGTAGAAGCCGGAGTGGACGTCGACGATGGGGCGGAACGCCACCGTCGTGATCAACTGGCGCAATCCCTCCTGGCCGATCAGGATCACCGCATGCTCGACGCTGGAGATCGTGCTGCCGGTGCCCTGCTGGCAGCTGTTGGCCAGGCGCACGACGGCGGCCACCAGTACCGGGTCGGACGAGATCGTGCGCGACAGCGCGCTGCCGGAAAACGTGTCGCTGCGCAGGCTCTGCAGCAGTTGCGGGACCAGTCCCGGCATGCGCCGTACCAGCGCCGCGCCCGACTGCTGCGCCGCGCGGATCGGGGCCAGTGCCTCGAGCACGCGGGCCTCGGCCTCGTTCAGCTCCAGGCCGCCTTCCTCGCAGAGGTCGAACAGCCAGCCGTTCCAGGCGCGCTCGATGCGGTCGAGCTGTTCGAACGAGACGGGGGCGGGGAGCGTCGCGGCGGCCGGCGCGGGGACCGCCGCCGGGGCAGGCTCGGAAACTGGAGCAAGAGCAGGGGCGATGGCGGGCGCGGGCACGATGGCCGGGCCGGCAAGCAGGCGTCGTAGCCAGCGGTACATCGTGTCGTCCTCGGTGGGTGCAGATGGCAGACATTGTACGGACGCCGGCGCTGAATGCAAGACGGGGAATGTATCCGGTAAAGTTGACTGCAATCAACTTTCACCCTGCCGCCATGGCATAGGATGGCAATCCCGACGAAAGGATGCGCCATGCACGACATCAGCACGCCCGCAGCGCCGACGCAATACCTGAGCTTTGCGCTCGGCGGCCTCGAATACGGCATCGACTTCGCCAGGGTGCAGGAATTGCGCGTGCTGAAGGCGCTCGAGCGCTTCGTCGCGGCCGGCGCGATCGTCGGCGGCGTGGCCGTCTCGCGCGGCGTGATCATGCCGCTGGTGGACATGCGCGCGGCCTTCGGCACCGGTCTCGGCGCCCCGGACCCGATGACCGACGTGATCATCCTGAAGCTGTCGCGCTGCACGAT
>DAMAFT010000487.1:0-4042 GCA_031995805.1 Massilia sp. | reverse complement strand
CCGCCTTGGCCATGGCGAACAGGCGCACCATCTTGCTGTCGTTCGAATCCCAGTACTCTGCCGAGTGCGGATCGACGCGCACCAGCACGGCATGTTCGTCGTCGGGCCCGGCCGGGAACCAGGCCTGGGCGCCGGTATTCCACATGGCGCGGATGCGCTCGCGGTCGACCACGCGCTCGGCGGTGCCGCTGACCGAAACGTACAGGCTGTCGTCCGGGTCGGCGAAGGCCAGGTTGACCTGCGGGCGATGGGCGATGCAATCCCACAGCGACGTCATGGTCGAGGTGAAGAACCAGATGCCGCCGTCGTCGTCCACCTGTTCCTTGGTCATCGGCTGGCTCAGCAGGTGGCCGTGCGCATCCTGCCAGGTAAACATCGGAAAACGTACGTCCTTGATCTTGGCCGCCAGTTCGGCGACGTTCTGCGTGTCGTGCATGGTCATGGCAAATCCTCGTGTCGTCATCGAAGCTTCCATCATCGGCGTCGGCCGACGTGGCGTCGGTGCGGCGCCGTACCAATGCCTGTTTGAGCCGCGTCAACCATGCCCGCGAGTGCGGAAAAGCCTACGTTGCAGCGCAATATAATGGTTGGTGCGTCTCCGGAAAGACCGAAGCGTGGCGCCACCCACGCCATCCGTGACCATCGGTGACCATCCGTCACCATCCGTTACCACTCGTCAACGAGCATGGAGCAGCCCGATGAAGCAAGCCGATCGTCCCCAGCCTGCTCGCCCCCGTCACGTACGCCGACGCCCGGGCCGGACGCACGCCTGACCGGATCCCTCGCATGGGTGCGCAATATCCCGCCGGCATGGCCATGGCATCCCCCGGCGCGTCCCCGGACGGGCCGGCGCGCCTCGTCGTGCACCTGGTCGATACGCTCGACGGCGCCGCGCCGGATGGCGGCCTCGTCGACCTGATCCGCCACCTGCCGCCGCAGCGCTACCGCCATGCCGTCGTCTGCCTGCGCGACCGCGGCGCCGACCAGGGAGCGTTGCGCGCGCAGGGCGTCCAGATCGTCCACCTGCACCGGCGCGACGGGCGCGATCCGCTGCTCTACCTGCGCCTGTTCCGCGCGCTGCGGGCGTTGCGGCCCGACCTCGTTCATACGCGCGACCATGGCGGACTGCCGGCGCAGCTCGTCGCCGCGCTGGCCGGCGTGCGCCTGCGCGTGCACGCCGAACATGGCGCCGCTGCGCTGTCGCCGGGCGGCTTCGGGGGCCAGCTGATGCGCCGGTTGCTGTGTCCGTTCATCGGCCATTTCATTGTCGCCAGCAGCGGCCTGGAGCAATGGCTCATCGAAGCCGTCGGCGCGGAGCCGGCGCGCGTGTCGCAGATCGCCAACGGCGTCGACAGCCTGCAGTTCCACCCGCGCCTGGGGCCGGCCGCCGCCGTCGGGCCGGGCGGCTTCATGCAGGACGGCGCCTTCGTCGTCGGCAGCGCCGGCCCCATCGACGACGCCTCCGGCCACCGCGCGCTGGTCGAGGCGTTCCTGCGCCTGATCGCCTCGCCGCATCCCGCCCACGCGCGGCTGCGCCTCCTGATCGTCGGCGACGGGCCGGCGCGCGCCGAATGCCAGGCCATGCTGAACCGCGCCGGCGCCGCCGCGCGCGCCTGGCTGCCCGGCGCGCGCGCCGACCTGCCGCAGTTGTTGCGCGCCATGGACCTGTTCGTGCTGCCGGCCCCCGCCGAGGACCGCGCCAACGCCATCCTGCAGGCGATGGCCAGCGGCTTGCCGGTGGTGGCCAGCGCCGCCGGGGCGAACGCCGAACTCGTGCACTCGGGCTTCACCGGCATCCTGCTGCCCACACATTCCCCCGAATTGCTGGCCGCGGCCAGCGCCGACTAGTGCCGCATCCCCGACATGGCGGTGCGCCACGGCGCCCGCGCGCGCAGCCAGGTCATCGCCCACCACAGCATGCCGGCCATGGCGCGCGACTACCTTGCCGTGTACGACGCGCTCGCGCGCGGCGGCGGTGGCGGCGGCCTGCAGCGGGACACCTGATGCGCGTCTTGCACCTGCTCGACCATGCGGCCGTGCGCCCGACCGACTATGCGCGGCGCACGCTGGCGCTGCTGGAACACTTGCGCCGCCAGGGCGTGCAGACCGTGCAGTTGACGGCGCCCTCCAGCCGTCCGGCCCGGGTTCCCTCCGGCTGGCACTACTATGCGACGCCGCCGCTGCCGGGCGCATCGCACTGGCCGCGCGCCTGGCACGGTGCGGCGTCCCTCGCCGCGCTGGCCTTGCGGCTGCGCCAGGTCGCCCGGCTGACACGGCCCGACCTGATCCACGTGCACGCGCCGTCGATCCACGCGCTGGCGGCCTGGCCGGCGGCGCGGCTGGGGCGCCTGCCGCTGCTCGTCGAGGCCGAGCGGCGTGGCGCCGCTCCCTTGCCCTTGCTGGAGCGGCTGGCCTTGCAGCGTGCCGATGCGCTGGCGGCCGCCAGCGTCGAGGTGCGCGCGGCGCTGCGGGCCGGCGGCTTGCGCGGGCGCCGCATCGCGCTGCTGCCGGCGGCGGCCGACGTGCCGGCGCTGGTGCGCCGCTGTCCCGGTCCGGCGGGGCTGGAAGGCGCGCCACTGCTGGCGTGCGCCGGCGCGCTGGACGACGCCTGCGGCATCGAACTGCTGCTCGACGCGCTCGCCGTACTGCGGCGCCGGCATCCGGCGCTGCGCCTGGCGGTGGCCGGCGGCGGCGCGCGCTTGGCCGCGCTGGAGGCGCGCGTGGCGGCGCACGGCCTGCGCGGCCATGTCGTCGTTACCGGCACGCTGCCGGCCCGGCGCGCCGCCGACCTGCTGCCGCGCGCCGACGTCGCCGTGTTCCCCGCGCTGTCCGGCGCGGCGGGGCCGGCGCGCCACCTGCTCAATGCGATGGCCCAGGGTTGCGCCGTGCTGGCGTCCGACATCGACTGCCACTGCGAACTGGTGGTGCACGAGCACAGCGGCATGCTGTTCCGGGCCGGCAGCCGCGCCGCGCTGGTGGCGGCGCTGGGACAGATGCTGGACGCGCCCTGGTGCCTGCGCGCCTTCGGCCACGCCGCCGCCGACTTCGTCGCGGCGCGGCGCAGCTGGCCGGCAGCGGCGGCGCGCTACCGCCGCCTGTACGAGGCCGTGCTCGCCGATGGGCGCACGTGACATATTCTTTCAATAAAAGCTTCTTTGTGGCAGAAAATTTCACCTGGACCATGGCGGCAATGGGGTTTCATGCCCCCTGCAGCGGCAACGGCAAGCCAAATGGTCTATAGTGATGCTCTTCGTAAAACACCAATAACGATCCCAAGAGACCCACATGAAATTTGACGTAGTCATCGTCGGCAGCGGCCTGGCCGGGCTGTCGGTCGCGCTGAACCTGGCGCAGACGCGCAAGGTCGCCATCATCTCCAAGCGCGAACTGCTCGACGGCGCCAGCAACTGGGCCCAGGGCGGCATCGCCGCCGTGCTCGACTCGGGCGACAGCCACGACCAGCACATCGCCGACACCCTGGTCGCCGGCGCCGGCCTGTGCGACGAGACCGCGACCCGCTACATCGTCGAGCACGGCCGCGAGGCGATCGAATGGCTGATCGAACAGGGCGTGCCCTTCACCCGCGACGCCTCGGCGGAACTGGGCTTCCACCTCACGCGCGAGGGCGGCCACAGCCAGCGCCGCATCATCCACGCGGCCGACGCCACCGGCCATGCCGTGCAGGTGACGCTGGAGCAGAAAGTACGCGCGCATCCGAACATCAGCCTGTTCGAGCACCACAGCGCGATCGATGTGATCACCTCGAAGAAGCTGTTACCCAAGGGCGCCCAGGGCGCGACGCCGGCCGGTCCGCAGCGCTGCCATGGCCTGTACGTCCAGGACGAGCGGAGCGGCAAGGTCCTGACCTTCTCGGCCGAGCACACGGTGCTGGCCACCGGCGGTGCCGGCAAGGTCTACCTGTACACGACCAACCCGGACACGGCCACCGGCGACGGCATCGCGATGGCCTGGCGCGCCGGCTGCCGCGTGTCGAACATGGAATTCATCCAGTTCCACCCGACCTGCCTGTACCACCCGTACG